>CAYNYV010000004.1:0-48720 GCA_964401515.1 uncultured Christensenella sp. | reverse complement strand
ACGGCAAAAAATATCTTGCTTCTAACGATAAATATTATTTAAGCGACCATTCTTTTCGCTATGCAAAACTCGGAACGAAGAATTTGGATTACGGTAGAGTTCTTGAAAATATAGTTGCTATCGAATTGTTAAGACGAGGTTATGAGGTTTACGTTGGTGTGCTTTATAAAAAAGAAATCGACTTTGTCGCAATAAAACGAAACGAAAAGATATATATTCAGGTTTCCGATAATATTTCGAGAGAAGAAACGTTTAAAAGAGAGGTTTCTCCGCTTTTGCAAATAAAGGATGCGTATCCTAAAATGGTTATATCAAGGACAAGACACGAGGAATATCAATATGAGGGCATAAAGGTTATCGATATTGCCGATTGGCTAAATAATAACTAACAAAAGAGAGAAAAATTATTATGACAACACAAATTTACATTTTTAAAATCACATATGCCAACTGCGACAACAAAATTTGGAGAACCGTCGCGGTTTCGTCAAACTATACGCTTGCGCAACTCGGATATACGGTCCTAGCGACTTTCGATACGATGGCGTATCACTTATTTGAGATGAAATATAAGGACACTACCTATCTTCTGACTGACGAATGGGTTGAAGATTTGCCGTTTGACGGAAAGGAAAAATTTGACTTGCTCGGTTATCAGAAAATCGGAAAACTCGGTATGCGCATAGGGGATGCTATGGAAATGACGTATGACCAAGGTTGTTGTCAGGTCTTTGAAATTGCTCTATTGGAAATCAGTGATATGCCTAAAGGCAGCGGTCGTGCTTATCCGAAAATTCTTGACGGAGCAGGTCGCGGTATTGTCGACGATATGTCGGACTTCGAACTTCTCGACGCCATTAGAAAAATCGATGCAGACGGCCATTCAGAGATTTATTATTCGAGTTGCGGTTTCTATAATCCGCCCGAGTGGGATTATAGAAATTATGACGTTGATGCCGATAACGCTTTGCTAAAAGGCGAGATAGAACGGATTCGTGACGGATACGAGGATTTTGACGACTAACGTTTAAAATAAAAGCCGACTATTGTTGCTGCTTTACGGAAATTTATCGCCGATTAAAAGAAGCGAGCCCCTTGCTAAAAGTAATTTGCTCGTGAAGAGTGATTTTCTTAACAAAGAAATCACTCTAACCGAGTAGGACTACTAAAACTCCACCCGCTTGGCGGATGGAGTTTTACTTATAAAACAAAAAGTCTGTCTATAAGCCCGTTATCTGACAAAACTGCTTAAAAATACCATGCCAATCGTTCCTTTGCTACGATGTATCTTTTCAAAAATTAAGGTCGCACCTCGTCGACTATCTTATGCGGGCTGTTTCGCAATTTTGGCAAAAAACGATTTTGCTAAACAAAACGTCTTGCTGTGTCGATAATTTTAATTTCTCCGACCTGACTTCGTTAATTTTGTCAAATAAAAAATGCGAAATTTAACGTACTTTTATAGTTTTTTTGTTTTTTTGTGATTTAGGGCACGTTGTAATTGACATTTTTTCGCGACGGCGATATAATTAGGAAACTATCGTGGCGCAACAACAGTGGCTTTAATAAAAAGATCCGGGCGCCGTATGATTTTGTGTTTGCTTAAAAAATTCTTAAAAGGATGTACGGAAATAAAATGAAAGACAAATTATTGATGATGTCAAGCCTTTTTTTAAGCGTTGCGGGGATTGTTTTTCTATGTTTGTCGCTTTTCGGGTACGAAAAAATATGGACTTTGGCGGCAGCACTCGGGTGCATTGCGCTTTCGACGTTGTTTCAAATTATTTTTAGACAAAACGGTAAGTAATATGAGTAAATACGAACAACTTTGGCGACATATAAAAAACTGCGAAAGAGAAACCGTTACTATGAGTTTCGAAGAAATCCGCGGTGTTTTAGGGTTTTCGGTCGACCATTCTTTTTTGCGATATAAAAAGGAATTAACGGATTACGGGTATGTCGTCAAAAAAATATCTTTAAAAGAACAGAGGGTGACGTTTGAAAAATGCTAAACGATAAATTGGTTTTATACGTTCACGGTAAGGGCGGCTCGGCGTCGGAAGCAGAGCATTATAAGCCGCTTTTCCCCGATTGCGACGTAGTAGGGCTTGATTATAAAGCCGAAACGCCGTGGCAGGCAAAAGACGAATTCCCGTCGATATTAAAGAGCGTTTCGCAAAATTACGACCGCATAATTCTTATCGCAAACAGCATAGGCGCTTATTTTTCAATGCACGCCTTACCGCAAGAAAAAATCGAAAAGGCTTATTTTATTTCGCCCGTCGTCGATATGGAAAAGTTGATTAAAAACATGATGGTTTGGGCTAACATTACGGAAAACGATTTGCACGAAAAAGGCGAGGTAAAAACGTCGTTCGGGGAAACTCTTTCTTGGCAATATCTAAGTTACGTGCGCGATAATCCTATTAATTGGCGTGTGCCGACTAAAATTTTATACGGAGAAAAAGACAATTTAACCGACCTTACGACGATTACCGAATTTGCAAATTCGCATGGTTCGGCTTTAACAGTTATGAAGAACGGCGAACATTGGTTTCATACAACGGAGCAAATGAAATTTTTGGACGATTGGATTAAAAACGGAGCACGAAAATGAAAAAATCAAGATATAACACAGCCCGGAAGTGGCTAATCTTCTGGACGGCGTTTGTAGGGCTCGGCACGGTATGGGGTGCGTTCTGTATGTTTATCGATCCAAGCGGAAAACTTTTGCAAATGGATACAATGCTTCCGTATTTTAAGAAATTACCGCTTGCAGATATACTGTTTACGGATTACATATTTTCGGGGATTGCCCTGCTTATCGTTAACGGAATTACGAACTTAACGGCGGCGGTATTGCTATTTAGAAACAAAAAACTCGGCGTGATTTTGGGCGGGATATTCGGCATAACGCTTATGCTTTGGATTTGTATACAATTTTATATGTTTCCGCCGAATTTTATGTCTACCGCTTACTTTGTTTTCGGATTTTGCCAAGCGGTTACCGGATATGCGGCGTCGGTATTTTATAAGCAAGAATCATTTTCGGTAAACATCGAAGATTATACGAATATCGGCACGAATAAAAGTGAACTTGTGGTTTATTTTTCTCGCATGGGATACGTGAAGAAGATAGCATACGAAACGGCGAATAAATCGGGCGCAGAGATTTATGAAATAAAAGCGACCGAAAGAACGAACGGCACACTCGGTTTTTGGTGGTGTGGCCGCTTCGGTATGCACCGCTGGGATATGCCTATTGAAAATATCGGCGTCGATTTATCCGTTTATGACAAGATAACTGTTTGCTCTCCGATTTGGGTATTTTCGCTTGCCGCGCCCATGCGGAGCTTTTGTCGACAAGCGGCGGGAAAAATCAAGGCGGCGGATTACATATTCGTCCATTACACAAACGGCAGTTACGAAAACGCCGCAAAAGAAACGGACGAACTTCTCGGGATAAAACACGAAAAACTTATTAACGTACAGTGCCGAAAAGGCGTTTATAAAAAGTTGTGACAAAAAAGTTGCTTTTACCGATAAAAAAGTCGTTGCTTAGGACAAAACCTAAGCGGCGACTTTTACTTTACATATTAAGCGGAGCGGCGAGAAAGAAAATTGGCAACCCAAAATTTCGTGTACGCGTATAAATCGTCTAACGTTCTTGCCGAATATTCGCGGCAATACCTCATATATTCGCAAAATAAGCCTTCGACGAATACTTGAATTTCTATTTCGATGTAATCGTTGTTTTTTATCCTAACATCGTTTTTGCATACCTCGGTCAGTGTCTTAGAGGCAATCGTCGTTAATTTTTTTGCGGCAAAAATACTGTCATTCGATTTGCAAAGCAAACGATAGTTCTCGTCGTTTTGGCGTATATATTCGAAAACCGAATCGATAAATTGCATAATGCTTTGCGAAGTTATAAGTCGCGTTTTGTCGAAAAAAGCGTCAATCAGTTCGTTTTCGTATTCTTCCGCAACACCGTAAATATCGTCGTAATGCGAATAAAAAGTTCCGCGGCTTAGTTCCGCACGATTACATAATTCGCTTACTGTAATACTCGATAAATTCTTTTTTTCGGAAAGCATTTCGGCAAAAACTTTTTTTATTAATCGTTTGGTTTTTTTTGAAGAATTATTTAAATCTTTGGCTTTCACGCGTTTTCTCCTAATATCCGTCAAAAAATCAAATCGATTAAGTCTTAAACGGCGTTGACACTTAATCGGTTTGACTTTTTAACGAATGAACAAAATTTTATGCAGTGTTTATATATTTTCACTGCTTATTTTTTTGTGCTTTCAATTTTTTTGCAGATATATTATACTATGACACAGTTCAAATGTCAACACTGTTTATCGGAGGAACAATAAATTGAATAAAAAAATTATTTCTAATTCCGAGCACGTCATAGAAACGTGTCACCTTACTAAAGATTACGGATTCGGAAGGGGCGTTTTCGACGTAAATATCCATGTGGACAAAGGCGAAGTTTTCGGATTTTTAGGTCCGAACGGCGCGGGAAAATCAACGACTATCAGACATTTAATGGGTTTTTCGAAGCCCGATGCCGGCAGCTCGAAAATACTCGGGCAAGAAACTTTCGAAAATTACGATAAGATTTTAAATCGCGTTGGTTACATTCCGGGTGAAATCGCTTTGCCGACGGGGCTTACCGGCTGGGAATTTATCCGAATGATGCAAGATATGCAAAACGTTCGCAACGAAACGAGGCTGAACGAAATGCTGAATTTGTTCGAATTAAAGGATAACGTTTTGGTAGGCGAAACAAAGCGAATGAGTTTGGGCGTAAAGCGTAAACTCGCCGTCGTAACGGCTTTTATGTCTGATCCCGACGTATTGATTTTAGACGAGCCGACAAGCGGACTCGATCCTATCATGCAAGAAAACTTTATTCAGTTCATTCACAAGGAGAAAAAGCGCGGTAAAACGATCTTGTTATCTAGCCATGTTTTTTCCGAAATCGATTCTACGTGCGATAGGATCGCTATCATTAAAGACGGAAAAATCGTTTCGGAATTTATCGCAAACGACCTAAAACACGCTTCGCGCAAATATTATACGGTCGGTTTTCCAAATACAAGCGGTAAAGAAGCTTTTTTTGCGAAATCGAAACAAATAAACTCGTTTACGCTTATCACGGAAGAAGAAAACGAAGTGTATATTTCCGTAGACGATAATGATTTGAATATCCTTATCGCGCTTTTGGCGGTCCTTCCCGTTTCCTCTTTCAGCAACAGAAAAGAAACGCTCGAAGATTACTTTATGAAATTTTACAAGGAAGACAAAAATTTCGGAGGTGCTTTGTCATGAATGTCATCGAAACAAAAAAACTGACGAAAGATTACGGCAACAATCGCGGAATATTCGAGCTCGACTTATCCGTTAAAGAAGGGGAAATGGTCGGTTACGTCGGTACTAACGGAAGTGGAAAAACAACGACGATACGGCACATTATGGGTTTTTTGAAACCGTCGTCGGGAAACGTTTTCGTTACCGGTTTGTCTTCGTGGGAACATTCGAGCGAAATCGTAAAAAAGATAGGTTACGTTCCCGGCGAAATCGCTTTTCCCGACCTAAAAACGGGCATTGAATTTTTGAAGTGTCAAGCGGATTTTTCAGGGCTTAGCGATATGTCGTACGCCAACGAACTCATCGAAAGATTGCAACTTGATCCGCGCGCGAACTTAAAACGAATGAGCAAAGGCATGAAGCAAAAAACGGCGCTCGTCGCCGCGCTTATGAATAACGCCCCGATTATTATCCTCGACGAGCCTACTACGGGGTTGGATCCCCTTATGCGCGCTACCTTTTTGGACATTATTCAAGAAGAACACAAAAAAGGCAAAACTGTTTTTATGAGCAACCATAGTTTCGACGAATTAGAAAAAACTTGCGATAAAGTCGCGCTTATCGACGACGGACGCATTGTTGACGTGTGCGATATGCGAAAAATACGCAATCGCCCGACCAAGGATTTTAAGATAGAATTTCATTCGGCGGACGATTACAAACGTTTTTTGAACGAGAATTACGACAAAATACGTTTGCAAGAACAATATCATCAAGTAACGATTCGTATTTGCGCACAAGATACGGCAAAACTTCTCGGCGTGTTGCATAATTACGACGTAAAATTTATTTCGGAATTACCATATACGCTCGAAATGCATTTCAAAAACATTTTATTTGCAAAATAATTTTATCAAAAGGAGTAACACATGTTTAGTAAAGCTTTATTCAAACAGTCTTGCAAGGCGAACGGAACGATGTGGATAATCATCACGTTTGCTACTTGCTTTATGCTCGCTTGCGTCATGTTGATTTCAGGCAACGGCAATATAGGCGAGGTGAAAAATTCCATTCAAGACACTATTATTACGAAGGAAGTCGATTCCCAAATGCAAAAACGCGCGCTTTCCTATTACGAAAACGCAAGCGACGGTTTAGATAGATTCGATTCTTTGTTTTCCGAAAACGCAGCGGAAACCGTTTCTTATCTCGTTTGGCTCGGAAAAATGCCGAAACAGAGCGATTTTGTCGATGCAAACGAGTACGCCGCCGCAACGTCAGCATGGAAAAAGAGAACCCCGGAAATAAAAACCACGGCAGGGAGCGTGTATGTTTTGCTTATTACGGAATGGCAAAACAACATGCCGCAAAAAGCCTCGTTCGAAAGCGAAGTCGAATATCTTTCCGCCTTGCAAACATGGCAAAGTCAATCGCCGGCAACGCAAGAAATCGCAGTTACGACGGCTTACACGTTTGCTTGCGAAACATTGCAGACTTACATAAACGAAAAAGCGGTCGAAGCGGGGTATTCGAAAGATTCGACCGTGGCAAAGGAAATGCTCGGCAGCGTGATGTATGCGCTTAATCCTAACGGTATGTTTAACGATTTTTATACCGAAAACGGCGAAGACGTTCCGAGCAATTACGATATTTTGACTTTGGTGTCGCATATTTCTTCGGGTGATATAAAAACATATCTTTCTTCGGCGGAGCGCACCGAGTATCGTTCGGATAGAAGCGCCGATTGTTCTGCGATTTTTATAGCGGGGAATATGGTCAAAACGGAAAACGTGAAGGCGCTTATCGAGGCGCTTTCGGAATACGGCGTAAGCAAGGAAAAATACGATTCGTTCGGTTACACGTACGGCACGATAAAACGCATGGCTAAAACATCGATTGCGACTTATCAGGGCAGACTTGAATATGAAACGGATATCTTGGAAAAAGATTATTCGGATGGTAAATTCGAAGACGAATCGGCATATATCGCCGCGGTCGATAGTAAAAAGCAAGAACTTGCCTCGGATATTTCGGCAAGTTTTCTTTCCACGTTGCCGTCCGCCGTTTCCGAGGCTTTGGAAGAAATCGGGAGGGCTGATTTGTATACTCTCGTCGTCGGTTCGATTTTTTACAAATTGGCGGGATTATTACTTCCGATTATTTATATGATTATGGCTTCCAACAACTTGATAGCGGGGCAAGTGGACAGCGGCTCCATGGCGTACGTTCTTGCCACGTCGACAAAGAGGATTACCGTCGTGTTTACGCAAGCGGTGTATTTAATCGGCTCGCTGTTTTGTATGTTCTGCTTGACGACGGCTACGGGCTGCGTCTGTCTGACGCTGGTGCCTGAAGACATTACGCTGACTTACGGAAATTTGATTTTATTGAATATCGGCGCCTTCCTTGTGTTGTTCGCTCTTTCGGGACTGTGTTTCTTCACGTCTTGCGTGTTCGACAGAAGCAAACGCTCCATGGCAATCGGAGGTGGCTTAAGCATTTTTGCTCTCGTAGCGGCTATGCTCGGATTATTCGGTAGTCCCGTTATACCTTCCGTTGTCAGACTCAACGCGCTGAATTATTTCAACTACGCGACTATTATATCGCTGTTCGACGTCATTTCTATTATGGACGGAACAAACGCTTTTATCGGCAAATTTATAATCCTTGCGGTTATGGGCGTCATCGGTTACGTTATCGGTTCTTTGAGATTCACCGAAAAAGATTTGCCGCTTTAAAAGGGCGACTTTGCTAATTTTTCGGTTTTAAAGTAATTGACAACTTATTTTTTGAATTAACGCACGATAAAAAGCGAAGGTGTGGGAACGTTGAGGTTCCTTTGCCTTCACTTTTTTATTTGGTTATTTTTGATCGGTTAAATCTTGCTGTGTCGATTTTTTGTATCGGCGTTTACGGGAAAATAAGATTGTAACGGCGATGGCGAAAGTCAAATTAGAATCAAAAAAGTCCGTCTATAGGTCGATTATCGCGTAAATTTATTATAAACTTTAATATAAACCGAAAGGATTGCGCGAAAAAGTCGGCAAAACGACACCTATAATTGCGCCCATCCATTGCTTTAAGGAAACCTTTTGTTTTGCCGCAAAAACTGCGTTTTTACACTTCTTAGTATGTAATACTGCGAAGTTGTAAACCCTTGCGAGCAAAGCGTCAACTTCTTGTATTGTAAACTATGTAAAATCGTGTCGTTTTATCAAAGTAAAAATATAAAATAGTTGAATGTAAAAGGTGAAACGTACAATAAAGACGGTTTTTGTAGTTAATTGGTTCGATACTTTTTGAGTTAAACTACGAAATATAATAAAAAACGGTCGGATATCGCTAAATACGGCGTCCGACCGTTGCCATTTTTTTAAAAATTATGTATAATATAGTCGTAACGCATTGCGGAAATTTTCTACGCGGATTTTTCCCCGATTGCAACTTGTTCGATTCGGTTGTTTTTTTCGAGGCTTACGAACGAATTTATTGTTTAAACGGGTAAAAATTTTAAGTGCGATTAATTACCGCATTATACATCGCAAACATAAGGACAAAAGATATGAAACCTTTAATTATTGCAATTGCGGGCGGTTCGGCTTCGGGTAAGTCAACCGTCGTGGAGGAAATCGTTTCAAGTTTAAAATCGGTGGAAATTACCGTAATTTGCCATGACGATTATTACAAAGACCAGTCGCATATGAAGATGGAAGAAAGGTTAAAAACCAATTACGACCATCCGTCGTCTTTAGACAACGAACTTTTCGTTAGGCATTTAAAAGATTTGGTCGACGGAAAGAGTATTCAAAAACCTCAATACGATTTCGTCAATCATACCCGTAAAAGCCAAACCGTCGAGGTAAAGCCAACCAAAATAATCATTATCGAAGGGATTTTGGTGTTGGAGGAAAAACAAATTCGCGATTGCGCAGACGTTAAAATATTCGTCAAATGCGACGAAGACGTAAGGTTTATTCGTCGTTTAAAACGCGATATCGAAGAACGCGGCAGAACTTTGGATAACGTAATAAATCAATACTTAACGACCGTCAAGCCGATGTTTAATAAGTACGTCAACCCGTCGTCGAGGTATGCCGATTTGATTATCCCCAACGACAACAAACACGACGTGGCAGTCGATTTTTTGGTCGCCAAAATTAAAGATATTTTAAGCGAAGATTAAAAGCGATATATTGAAAAAGTGCCCCTATAAGCCCGTTAATCGTTGTTTTTATGGGCTTTAGAGGGAAAACAAAAGGGGAAAATTATGGAAGAGAATAAAGAAAAGAAAGTTTCTAAATTTTCGTTATTTACGGATAAAGCCTCCGAAATCGGCAAAAAAACCGCAGAGGGGATACAAAAGTTTGCAAAAGAGGTTTCCGAAAAGTCTAAGCAACGGCATTATGATTCACTAATTAAAAAGTACAATCCGCTGTTTAAAGAAGATTTCGAGGACAAAGACTTTAAATTGCCTAACGTCATCGAAATAGTCGATGACGCCGTAAGACGCGATATAAAGGTATGCGAAGGTTCTATCGGATGGACGGATAAAGTTTGTGACGTGGAAATTTTGCATCTTTACGACGAATGGGTAAAGGACAGCAGAATTCAATTCGTACCTTTCGTAAAATGCGATGCGGTATATTGCGTGGACAATTTCGATAAAAATAAATTTATCGAAGCGTCATCGGTTTTTGAAAGAGTTAATAACGAAAAAATCGCGGAACTCGAACATATTGCAAATTATTTAGGAGCAAAAAGGTGCGCCGTCGAAGTAGTATGCGTTGATACGCAAAAAGATTCCTTACAGGCAAAAATCGGTGCTAAGGTAGGCGCTCCGTCCGTTAATGCGGAAAGCGGGCGTATCGTTGAATCGAAAGACGAGCAAAGAGGTAAGAAAGTATCTAATTTCACAGGCAACGCAGAGCCTAAAAAACCTCGTTTGAAATGGTTTACTTATGACGATAATATAAAAAATCTAATTAAAACGAGGCTTTCGGGTAATAATCAAGTCACTTATCAAAAATTGGAATTAAGTTGTACTACTGTCGCTGCCATGAGTTATAAAACCGCTTGCGCTATCGATAAATTGTCGGGTGTAAAGGCTGCGGCTTCGATGGAAAGTAAGTCCGTAAAAGAACGCAGCAGTAAATTGGTTTTTGAGATTGAATTTTAAAAGTGCCCCTATAAGCCCGTTAATCGTTGTTTTTATGGATTTTATGGCTGAAAAACGTCGATTTGTCGACGTAAGATACGGCATAGTACAAGGGCGCGCCCTAAGCGGCGTTCCGCGATAAAAAATAAAGACGCGTTCGGATAAAAAACGGGATTGTTGTATCGATGCGACAGTCCCGTTTTTTTTACGTTCGTGAGTCGTTTTAAATCGTTTGTTCAATTCTTCGTACGACCAATCGTGTTTAATTGCGGTTAATCTCCATTTATCGTATTCGGCAGTTTTCAGATAACGCTTTTGTGCCGTGCGTCCTTATTAAGCATTGTCGTACGTTGTATAGAAACTTAAAATCAAAACCGATAAAGCACGTTGTTTTCGATCGCAGACAAAGAAAAACTAACGAGAAATTCTGTTTTCTGAAATTAAAATATCGTGAGTGTTCTACGTGACTTTGATTTTGTACGGGAGTACGTAGATAGAAAAAGTATTTGCTTTAAGGCAACTTAACGTCGATTTATTAAGGAAGTGACCTCTCGTCGGAAACTTGCTATTGTGTTCACATGTCAATAAATACATAAACAATAGCGTCGTACAAGTAAAAAAAACAATTTGAATAGTGAAAAATATGCCGATATTTGAATATAATTGTAAATTTTCTGTCAAGACGCGGCGAAATTTGTTGACTGAACCGCTTACCTAATGTATAATATATATTACACAAAAATACAATTAACACAGTGTTCGTGTCGCGCCGCTTGAAAAAACGCGTTGCGCAAAAGCACTGTCGGAGAATCTTATGGAAAACGAAAACAATTCTAACGTTAATTTTTCTGATGAAAACACTCCGTTTGCCGCTCCGGACGAAATAAACGAGTCCGCCGCGTCAACGGCGGAAGATTTCGTGCCTTTTACCAATCCGTCGGAAACGACCGCTAAGGTGGACGAGGCGATTCAATCGGAAACGACCGAGCAAAGGGAAACTGTTAACCCGTCGCAATCGGCTTGCGAAACGTCTTTACAAGATTCGCAAGAAGTTATTGAAAAAATAAACGGGCTTGTATCTCTTATCGACGATCATTTTTTGGCGGTAAGGAATCTTCTTAAGTTCAACAAAGACAAGGACGCGAACGTTAGCAAGTTAACCACCGCTTTGCAGACTTATAGGGACGGTTTGGAAAACAAGTACTTTAAGTCGATAGCGTTGGATTTAATAGGCTATCGCGAAGATTGCAAAAAATCCGTTCGCGAATTTAAAGATCGCGGACTTACCGCAGCCGAGGCGAAAAAGTACCTTAACTACTTAGTGTACGATTACGAGGATTTGTTGGAAAATTTAAACGTTCGCGTAGAAGACGGAAAAGTTTATTACAACAACAAACCGATTGACGTCGGTTTCGACAAAAAGATTAAAACGTGCGAAATAGGGGAGTTCGTTTTACCCGACGCGCCCGTTTTGGAAAACAAAACGCTCGACGGCGTAACCGAATATCTTAAAAAAGTCGAAAACTATATTGTCGAAGTTTTAAAGTGCAACGCGGGGCTCGATAACGTACTCAAAGTTTATATCGATAATTCTTTGCTTTACGAAGAAGGCGTGCATCAATTAATGGTTTATCCCGTCATCGGTCGTATCGCAAAACTTTATTTATCGACGAAATCTCAAACGGAAGAAAAAATCGCCGCTTTGACGGAAGAAAACGCAACGCAATCGTTTATAGACTGTTCAAACGTTCTTATCGACGCGTTGGAAGAACTTCTTCTTAAATGCACGGTAACGATTGACGGTGAAGTTTCGGATACCTACGATCCGCAAAAACATCGTTTGTTAAAAATAATTTACACCGACAATCCCGAAGAAAACAGCAAAATCGTGGCAAGGTATACGGATTGTTACATGATGGATTCAAAAGTTATTTATCCGCAAAAAGCGGACGTAATGAAATATCAAGAAAAAAAATAAGCGAGGAGATAAATTAATTATGGCTAAAAAAATTGGTATTGACTTAGGTACAACTTACTCTTGCATGAGCTACGTAGACGAAATGGGAACCGTCAGAATAATCGACAACTTAGAAGGCGAACAAACTACGCCTTCCGTCGTTTTCTTCGATCCCAACGGCACCGCGGTAGTCGGCTCTACCGCTAAATCGGAAGGCGCTATGCAACCCGAATGTTTGGTAGAACGCGTTAAAAACTATATGGGCAATCCCGATTACAGTTTTTATGCCAACGGCACCGATTATTCGGCTGCGGCGGTTTCTTCGCTTATATTAAAGAAACTTATTACCGACGCCGAACAAGCACTCGGCGAAGAAATCGAAGGCGCGGTTATTACTTGCCCCGCATACTTTGGCGAAGGCGCAAAGAATGCGACCAAGGTTGCCGGCGAAAGCGTAATTATGTCTAACGGACAAAACCTTAAAGTCCTCAAAATTTTGGACGAACCTACGGCTGCCGCTATCGCTTACGGCGATTCCAAAAAAGAAGATATGGACAAAACCATTCTTATTTACGACTTGGGCGGCGGTACTTTCGACTGCACCGTTATGAAACTCAAATTTGCAAACACTAGCAGAGAAATGGAAGTTATAACGACCGCAGGTAACCACCAACTCGGCGGTAAGGATTGGGACGACGCACTTGCAGAACTCGTAAGAGAAAGATTTTGCAGCGCTACCGGTTGCGATATAGACGAAATGAGATCGGACGCGGAATCGGGCGCCTGGTTCAGTGAAAATATCGAAAAGGCGAAAAAGAATCTTACAAGCCGCGAAAGCACTTCTTTAACGCCTTCATACGAAGGTTCTAAGGAACGTATCGAAGTAACTCGTGAAGATTTTGAAAACGCTACTCTCGGTTTATTGGAACAAACGATTACCTTAGTAAACGAAATGATGGAAAAGAAAGGTCTTTCCGTTGCTAACGACATCGACGAAATCATTCTCGTCGGCGGTTCGACTTATATGCCTCAGGTTACCAAGAGGTTAGAAGCTGAATACGGCAAACCCATCAGCAGTTATGAACCCAACAAAGCCGTCGCTATGGGCGCCGCGCTCGTTGCGAACGATTGCGTCGACGTAAATTCCGCTAATGCGGAGGCTGCCGGCGAAACGAGCAGTACCGAAAATAACGGCGCAGCGTTGACCGGCATTACCCTTACCAATAAAAAGACGGGCGTCGACACCGTTATTACCGAAGTTTGTAACAAGTCTTACGGCTTAAGAATTTTAAGCAACGGCGAATATAAGATATTGAACTTAGTTTTGAAAGATACCGTAAAACCCGCGCACGGTTGTTCTAAGGATCACTTCCCTCTAACCCTTACGGGAGAAGCCGGCACGACGGTCGATTCGGTAGATATCCTCGTTGTGGAAAGCGACAGTTTGGAAGAATTAATCGAAGTAGAAGGTTGCGAACAAATCTACGTTGAAGAACCTATTCAATTGGACGCTCCCGTTCCCGGCGACAACCCCGTATCGGTCGATATCGACGTAGACGCCAACAGTCTTGTAACGCTTGCGTTAACCGATTTAACTACCGGAAGAGTTTACCATATGCAACCGAAGAGAAAGAGCGACGAAGCAAACCAAGTCGGTATGGAAGCCGTTAAGGGTATGACTTTAAGATAAATTTTAATATAACGATAGTGAAAAGTTACCAAATTGCCGATCGGTATATGGTTGGTGATTAGGTAACTTTTCTATGTTTTATTTTTGTGAAAACTAATTGAAATAATCGTGGAGTTTTAGTTAAGGCGTTCAATGGCAAAGTGTCTTAGAATCGCCGATAAAGGCAGAAGATTATTTATCTAACCAAGACATTTTTCGATAACACGGATAGAAAACAGGGAGTATGAATTATGAAGAAAGTTAATGTCGGTATCGATTTAGGTACAACTTATTCGGCTGTGGCTTCTTTTTCCAAGGCAAGCGGTCGTGTAGAAGTTTATAAAAACAGTTTTTCAAAGGAATGCACGCCGTCGGTCGTGTGGCTCGATAACGGCAGGGCGATGATCGGTGAAGAAGCGAAAGACGAACAAAAATCCGGAAACGTCAATACCGTTGCGTTTTATAAGAGTATGATGGGCGACGTAAATTACAACGCTTATATCGACGGCGAAGAATATTCCGCAGAAGATCTTTCGGGAATCTTTTTAACCGAATTGGTAAAAGACATCGAGCAAACCAACGACTTTAAAATCGAAGGCGCCGTAATTACCGTTCCCGCTTATTTTAACGATAAACAGCGTGAGGCTACTATCCGCGCGGGGCAAAAAGCCGGATTAAGGGTTTTAAAAATAATCAACGAACCTACTGCCGCCATAATCGCTTACGGACTTACGAGCGGAAAAGAGAAAAACGTTATGGTATACGACTTGGGCGGCGGAACTTTCGACGTTACGATCGCGCGCGTCGTGGGTACGAAAATCGACGTCTTGGCAACGAACGGCAACCATCAACTCGGCGGTAAAGATTGGGATCAGGTTTTAATCGACGACGTTAAGGAAAAGTTTTATTCGGAATACGGCGTCAATATAGACGACCACGAAGAAGATTTAAAAGAATTGCAAGTAAAATGCGAAGACGCGAAAAAAAGACTGTCTAATTTGTCCGTAACGAGCGTTTCCATTCAATGCGAAGGACTACTCGGTAAATACGATTTAACAAGACAAGATTTTGACGATAAGACTTACAGTTTGTTGTACGAAACGATTCTTCTTATAAACAGTTGCTTTAACGAAATCGCCGAAAACACCGGGAGAAGTTTCGGTTGGCAAAATATAGACGAAGTCGTTTTGGTCGGCGGTTCTACAAGAATGCCTCAAGTAAAGGAGATGATCGTTAAGGAATACGGCAAGCCTCCCATTACCAAGGATATCAACGTAGATACCATAGTCGCGACGGGTGCGGCAATGCAAGCGGAACTTTGTGTAAACAATACGTTAACGCTAACGGTTGCAAGCAAACCTTCTTCGCCTCAACAAGCGCCGCAAGCAATGACGCTCGTAATTAAAAATGCCGATATACAAGATATTACGTCGCACGGGCTCGGAATGTTAGCACTCGCTTCCGACGAAAAGAGTTATATAAACAGTACGATAATCAGGAAGAACAGTAAAGTTAACGAAACTTTCAGTAGAGAATATACCTTTGGCGGAGATAAGTTGGAAGTTTACGTATTGCAAGGCGAATCGCGCGATCCTTACGATTGCGACATTATCGGTAAGTATACGGTTACCGGGATGAAAAAAGGCGAAAAAAATAACCTTAGCGTAAATTTTTTATATAACTCGAACGGCGTTGTCGAGGTAAACGCCAACCTGAAAAACGGACAGGAATTATCGGCTAAGCGCGAAAACGTTACCGAAGATTTAAGCGAGATAATCGCAAGACTGGAAAAGGAAAGAGAAGAAGCCAAGAAGGTAGTGCCCGCCGAAGTAATGCTTATGATAGATACTTCCGGCAGTATGTCTTCGCGTATAGATAAAGCGAAAGAAGCGGCGAAGAGTTTCGCAAGCCTTTTCGATTTGAAAAATTCTTCTATTTCGATAATAAGTTTCGGCAACGAAACCGTTTGTAAATGCAAAAAATCCCATAATTTGAGCGAGATTAACAAAGCGATAGACAACCTTGTCGTGGGCGAAGTCGGTTTTGGTACGGGCGCAACCCCGATTGAAGAATACAGTAAAAGCTTTTCCTCGAACACTCAACGCATTATGGTTATCCTTACCGACGGCGAATGGTTCCAAAAGGACGAGGAAATATCTTCCGCCACCAAGTCGAAAGCAAACGGAATTCGTATACAAGCAATCGGTATAGGTGAAGCCGACGAAGATTTCTTAAAGAAGATTTCGAGCGACGGCGGTAAGAAAGTCGATATAAGTCAACTTACCAAAACCTTTAGAGAAGTCGCTTCGAGCATAGCAACCGAAGTTGCAAGCAATAGTTTAAAATAAGAAAAAACGTCGTATCTACATTAAGCGACGAGAGTAATAACATTGACGAAATAATTACGGAGAGAGAATAATGGCACAGGCAAATCCTATAAGGACGGCAGACGAATTAAGAGATCCTTTGTTTAATTATTTTATTGCGTTCAAGGTCAATATAAAAGAAACGGATAAGACCAAAATAGAACCGCAAATAAAAAAAATACTAAGCGATCCTAAAGGAAGCGTACAATCGAGAAGACTTTTAGAGTTAAAGAACGATATTCTGGAAATCATGTGTAATGATTCCGTTTTCGACGCACAAGCAAACTGCTATAAACAAAATGCCGGAGGTAGGGCGAAAGAAGCCAAAGCCGCGCAACAATTAAAGCTAAAAGAAACGTTGGATATCGTTCAAATACTTTGCACTACAAGGTCTACTCTTTTAAAAAGCGAAATAAAAAAGATTTACGATTCGGCAAACACGCCCGTAGCGTTTTTCACGGAAGACGAATTCAATAACGCAATAAAACCGTTACTGTCCGTCGGCGTAAAGATAATAGACAACTTAGATACGTCTATACCTTTCGATAAGTATCAAAAAACCGAACAGTATTTAAAACCTTTGGATAAAAAGGATTTATACGAATTTTTAGGTTGTAAGGTAACCGATTCGACGAACGAGATACAAGAAAAGAGTAACGAACAGTACAAAAACAGTCAAAAAATAAGCGATTTAAAAAAGAAACAAGCCATAGGCAGTCTTTGCGGCGTAGTTAAGGAATTATTATTGACTTCGCCTGCGTCGAGAAAAAATTACGATAACTATCTCGCTTTAAAAGACGAAGTATGGTCGGATTTCGACAAGAGAAAAACTTTCGGTATTAAGGAATTAAAGACCGACGAGTACGAAACTTACGCTCAAAAAATAATAAATACGCTTCATATCAGCGCGGCGGAAGCCGAAAAAATGCTTGCCGTTGCGTGTAAGTATTTCCAATTCACCGTCATCGGCGTCGACGACGGCAAGGGCGGACATTTCGAGATTTGTCCTCATGAAGGTTGCGGACTACTTTACATAAAAGGCTCTAAAAGTTGCCCCCACTGCGGCAAGCCTTTGGAAGTAATTTGCTGGAACTGCGGTCAAAAAACGCCTTTAACGAAAGACGACAAAGGTTGTCCTACGTGCGGCGCGACTTATCATTCGCACGACGTGTTTACTACCAAATGCGGCCAACTCGACTCCCTTTTGGCTAAACCCGACGTAGCGATTCCCGAATTGCAAACGGCTTTGTTAGAAATTAAAAACGTCGTTCCCAACTACGCAAGCAAGACCGATTCCACCCTCTATAAAAAGGTTAGGGAATACGAAGGGCTTGTCGAAAAGAAGAAAAAACAAGAAGAAACGACCGGTGCCGCTTACCGCGCGGAATTAACCAAGGTGCGTGAATTTATCGCTAAAAGGGAATATCAAGCGGCGTACGGAATTGCAAAAGCATTGCAGACAAAATACGGTAATTACAATATCGAAACAAGCAAAAAAGTCGTTGCCGAAATAATGACAGTATTAAACGCCGCTCAACGTCAGATCGAAACGGCTAAAAATTACGCAGCGCAAAACAACGAGAATTTAGCGGTTTCTACCGCGATGAAGGTTTTGGAAGCTTGCTCCGATTATTCCGAAGCCCGTCAGATTATGCAAAAATTCCCGCCGAAACCCGTTATGAACTTGAAAGTTTCTTTAAACGGGGGCAAAGTAAGACTCGAATGGGAAGACAAGGTAAAACAAGATTACGTTACCTATACGATTATTAAAAAAGTCGGCGTTGCGCCCGTAAACACCGAAGACGGCGCGCTTGTGGATAAAGGGTTAACGATTAAGTTTTTCGAAGACTCCAATATCGTGTCGGCGACGCCGTATTACTATTCGGTATTTACCGAGCGTTACGGCATAACTTCCGCTCTTTGCACGTCGATATCGCCGATTATGGGATATGCGGACGTGTTTAACGTTCAGCAAGAATTCGTTACAAACGGTATTAAAGTTTCCTACGAAGCGCCGCAAAACCTTAAAGCTGTCGAGGTTTGGAAAAAGGAAGGTCCCGTCGCGCCCTTACAAGCAGGTGACGGAACTAAAATAAATTGCGACGGCAAGGGCTTTTACGACGAAAAATGCACGGGCGAGAACGCCTATTTGATACTTTGTAACTATCAAGTCAAAGACAGAGTTATAAAATCGAAGGGTATAAAGGTCGTTTACAAACCCTACGAGAAAACTTCGCCGTTGGAAGACGTTACTATCGAACCGATAGGACCTAACAAATATTCTTTCAGTTGCAAGGAAGGTTACGCGGGCAACGTTTCGCTCTATTATTCGGAAACGAAATTGCCGATTCAAACCGATACGGTATTAAAATATATCGACTTTAACACCGTTTGCAAGGGATTAAGAAAACTCGAAACGTCGTTAACGCTCGACGGCAAGGTGTCGTTTATGATTGCTCCGGATAAAATCGGACAAGTGTACGCGATAGTCGCGACGGAACAGTTGTTCGTCGTTTCTCCGCCGAAAATAGTCAATACGATTTCGGGAATGAACCTTTCCCATAAAGTTAACGGCGGCGTTTTAAGTATTTCCGGAACGATTCATCCCAAGTCAAGCGCTATACTTGTCAAAGTCAGCCACGATAAGTACCCGGAGACGGTTAACGACGGCGGCGAAAACTTCACCTTTAGAAAAGATGAGTTTGTCAGACAGGGTAAAATAGATTTAAATCTTAAATCCAATACCCTTAACTACGTTACGATTTTTGCCGAATTCGTGACTGACGGAATAAAAACCTATTCCCAACCCGTAAAACTCAATCCGCCTATAGACTATCGCGAACCGATTACGGTGTTATATGTTTTGGATTACAATCCTTCGGGCATAAAACCCTTTAAAGTTACGATTAGTTTTGAATGCGATAAGGAAGCGGAAATCCCTGCTTTGCTACTGATGAAAGGTCATCCGAGGCCTATGAACAAAAACGCGGGCGAATTATGCGAAAGAACGGATCCTTTAAAACTCAAAAAGGGATTGTTTTCCAAAAAGTATACGGGTAAAATCGTGATAAAGGCAAATCCTACGGCGACGAATACCAAATTCGCCGTGTTTACGAGCGACGATTCTACTCTCGTATCCTTGAAAGAAGTCAGAAAGTTATAAGGAGAAATTATCGTGTTAACTTTTTTATGGATTCTTTGGAGAATAGTTATTCCTGCCGTAGGCGTTTTGTTCGAAGGCGCTTGTGTTTACGGTATTTTCGATACGTTGCAATACACTAGCGGCTCCGAAGCCGTAATAGCGGTCGGTTTAATAATTGCGGCAATGTTGTTAATCGCTATAATAGTCTTCTTAATCGAGGGGTGGTTTTGGGCTACGTATAGAATATGTTTGCCGCTATTTATGGGCGTGATAGCATTTATAATCGCTATGGTCGGTATAGAGGCTATCGTTGCCGGTGCTACCTCCGATTTGGTCGGAAACCCCGTATTCGGTTCGATGAACTTTTACGCGGTAATGCTTGTTATCGCCGTGCTTTCAGTAGTAGAGGCTTTATGGCTTGCCTTGATATTCGTAATACAAGGTTTGCCCGACGTTTCGCGTTACTGCCTAATAGGGGGCGGCGTGCTATTGGCGCTTGCGCTCGCGGTAACCTTCGTTTATTGGATTATCGCCATGCTCGTTTACTTCTTTGCCCACTATTATAAGGTATTCTTCTTAATTCTCGGCTTAACGTTAGGCACTGTATACGTAGGATTTTTGGTTATATACGCTATCGTTAAGCGGGAAAATATCAGAGATATTATCGAAGATAATCTCGATACTTATTGGAGGAAAGCATAATGGCGAGAATACAAGAACCTGCACGCACCAAATTGTTTTGGTTGCCGATTTATAAAGTTGTTTTTGGTATTATCAGGGATTTAATGGCGGATTTATACCTATCTTGCGCTGAATTTGCCCAAGGAAAGAAAAAGAGCATTTGGATAGCGATTGTTCCTTTATTATGTATAGCTTATCCCTTTCTTGCCGTTACTTGTATTTTGATATTCGTCTTTTCGATGGCGATTACTTTATTGAACTACGCGGCGGGCGCTATCGTATTCGTAATAGATACGGCGTACTTAAAAATTAAGCGTATAGGCGTAAGTTGTAAGGATTGTCAACATAAATTCGATATTCCCGTATACATTTGTCCCGCATGCGGAAGAGAACATCGTTCTTTACGCCCCGGTCGTTACGGTCTTTTCTTCAGAACGTGCGAATGCGGAAGAAAATTGGGCTCGACCTTGTTTACGGGACGTCACAAATACGATTATAAATGTCCTAACTGCGGCAAGGTTTATAAAGGAACCGGCTTAACGCACAGTATAACAATCCCCGTAATCGGCGGACCGAGTTCGGGTAAAACTTGTTACGTTACGATGGCGATAAACAGAATATCCGAAATTGCCGCTAATTACAAATTGAGTTTTAAACTCGAAACAAAAAACAGTACTCAAGAGTACGAAGACAACGTTTCTTCCATGAAAAACGGTAGAGTACCCGATAAAACCAACGACGACAGACTTAACTATTATCAATTTTATCTTTCCAAAGATAAAGACAAAGTTAAAAATCTTGTTTCCGTTTGCGACGTAGCCGGCGAACTTTTCGAAACCACGGGCAACGTTGCCGAACAAGCGGGTTTTAAAAACTCGAGACAGTTTTTGCTTATTATCGATCCTTTGTCTATAAAAGAGTTCAAAGATATGCTAACAAGCGACGTTTCAAAATCTTACGGAAGCGTAAAAAGTATGGACGAGGTCGTTAACGTGCTTATTTACACCTTGGAAAATTCGCTTAACAAGCAAGTCGACAGTAAATTCGATTGCGATATCGCGGTTGTTATTAACAAATGCGATATTAAAGAAGTTAACGACGAGATAGGCGCCGCTCGTTTAAAGGAAGCGATGAACGACCAAAGTTTGGGTTTGGAAACCGAGTTAGACGCTTTAAATTACCTTTGCGAAAGTTTTTTGCAAAAGTATTACGAAGACAATTTGCTCATGCAACTTAAATCGAAATTCAATACTATTCAATTTTTTACGGTTAGCGCATTAGGTCACGAGGCTAACGATACTTCTTTCAATCCTATAAACGTCGAAGATCCTATTTTATGGTTGATTGAAAGAGATTCGCCGTCAATCGATTTAAAGACCAAATGGAATAAAACCGTATAAGGAGGGTTAATATGAAAAAATTTACATGCCCGTATTGTTACGGCGTACACGACGTTTTAACAAGCGGATTAAAATGTTCCTATAACGTTCCCGGTAAAGCCGACAAATGCGTTACGAACGTAGTAAAAGACAAAATGGGGTGGATAGATCAAAAAGATAAACCTCGTTGTATGAAGTGCAAGGCTGCAAGAAAAATCTTCTATTGCAACGTTGTTAATAAGGAAATTCCCACCGACTTTTTGAACGGTGCAAACTTTTCGGTTGCTCTTATCGGCGCAAAGGCTTCGGGTAAGTCTAACTATATAGGCGTTCTCGTAAACGAAATCAGAAAAAAGATGACTTCGCGTTTCAACTGTACCTTAAGTTTGGCTGCCAGCGAGGAATCTAAGGAATACTACGACGACCATTATTACAACCCGTTGTTTAAGCACGGCAGAGTAGTCGACGCTACAAGCCAAGACGAAATCCCGCCGCTTATCTTTCCGTTAAGATTTATGGACTCCAAAAACAGAATAACGAAAGTAGCTGCGTTGTCTTTCTATGATACCGCAGGTGAAAATTTGGACTCCACCGATCAAATGCTTATAACTAACCAATACATATCGAATGCGGACGGCATAATTTTATTGCTCGATCCGTTGCAAGTACCGTCGATAAGAGAAAAACTTCAAGGCAAAATGCCTTTGCCTGCGCAAAATACCGACGTCGTCGAAGTATTAAGCAGAATCGTTCAAAACATTCGCGACGTTAAAAACATAAAAGGTACGATAAAAACGCCGCTTGCTTTGGCGTTTACAAAAATCGACGCTTTGGAACAGTTTGACGTTTTAAGAGACGATAGTCCTTTACGACACGAATCCGCCCATTTGGAAAGAGGGGTTTTCGTAAAAACCGATTTTGATAACGTAGGTATCGAAATGGAAGACCTTTTGGACAATTGGCTCGACGATGAATTAAAACAACAAATGAAAAACTTCGAAAAATACGCGCTTTTCGGGGTATCGTCGTTAGGCGGCGTTCCTAACGGAACAAAACTTGCCAACGATAGCATAAAACCGAGGAGAGTATTAGATCCGTTGCTTTGGTTGTTAGCCGAAAACCACTATATAAAAACCGCTAAAAAATAAGGAGGATTAATTATGTTGGCATATCAAATGATTTATACCGCTTGCGGTAAGGACAAATCGGGCGCTTACAGCGTTTGGGCAAAGTCAAACGAGGTCGATAAAAAAGAATGCGACGATATAGTAAAACTTATGTCGTACAAAAAGCCTAAAGACGCACCGTACGAACCTACCCCTGAAGAAATTAAAACGTTATTTCCGCAAAAATACGGTTACTTTATTCTTTCGTCGGGTAGAAAATGTTTTGCTAAATCGAGTTATATCGGTCAAGTTTATTCCGACTTGGACGGACGTTCGGGAAACTTTATCATACATGCTTATGTTTTTGATTCTCTTGACGATTGTTGTCCGTTCGGTTTGCCGGACGCAGACTTGTTTTTAAGGGAACTTAGCTATAAACAATGGCACGACGATCCCGTTCCCGAAAACCTTTCGTCGGTAAATATAACGGTTAAAGACAATTTGACCGAAGAAGGTATGAAAGGCTATCTGAAAAATTCTCAAAACGCGGAAGTATTCGCGCGCATATTGCAAAGCGCGATCGACTGCGCCGACTCGGATAAAGTAATTACCTTTAACGGCACCGAAGAAGAACAAAAAACCGTTTACGCTTTATTAGGTAGACTTTTGCCCGAAAAATACGTTGAGAAATTGACTTTTTCCAATCAATACTCGACTCAATCTGAATATTCTTTATTATCGAGCGGCGTTCCGCCTATAAAAATCAGAAACGTTTTCGGCGGAAACAGTGCTGCGTTTAATTTTGCGGACGAAATCGCTGCCGGTAATTACGCTTTCGATTTAACCCGTGCCGTTTATGCGGACGTTCAAGCGGGTTCTTACGTGCGTGAGATTATTGAAACCGCCGTAACGAAATCTTATTTCGATACTTTAAAAAGAGTGGATGAGATAAACTCGATTATTAAAAAGACTAATTGCTCGCCCGACGTCGCTTGTGATATATCCAACTTCCTTGCGGGGAATTTCGGATACTTTAGCACGGTAAGTGCGCTAACCGCGATGCTCGATCTTGTAGTAAACTATAAATATAAGGACAGTGCTACGTGCGCGCGCGCTTTGTACGGTTCGGTCGTAATAGATAAAAAATGGGGATTCGATTCTTCGATGAGCCAACTTTTAAAATTAGTTTATCGATACGCCGACGAACAGCAAAAAACGCAAATGCTCGTAGACGTTCTTAATCGTTTGGAATCTTTCGGTATTTCAAAAAATCAATCGCCTAAAGAATTTTTAAACAATTTAAAAAGTTCTTTCCCTCTCGATTACGAAGATTTAAGAAAGGCTATGTTGTATAGTAAGGCGATATATCCGATGTTTTCAAATGCAACGGACGGTCGCGATACTTATGTCTATTTAGATACCCTTGTTTCTATGTACGAAGTCAACAGCGACGTTTCTTTCCGCAAAAAAGCGCAGGAAGAAATGTTGAAAGTATTCAAAAAAGCCGCTAACGCAAACGATTTGGCTACTTTCGGGTTGTATCTCGAAAAAATTCAACCCCTTGGCGCGCAAGCCGAACAATACTTCGCCTATAATGCTTTTAACAGACTTTTCGACGGAAAAACGGCAAGCGAACAAGATTTAAAACTTGCTTTCAAAGTCGCAACCGTACTTAAAAACGCCGACAACAGACTTCAATTTATTGCAAAAGTCATTAAAAACAATTTGAATGCAAGTTATTTGATGGACGTTTATCTTTCCGAGTGCGAAAAGGATAAAAAGTTATTCGAAGAAGCGGAAAGATTTTTGCAAAACGATAAAGAAGCGCAAGTATTTTTCTTAAAGAAAAACAGTTACGCCTTTAAAATCGCTACGACTGTCACCGATAAAACTTTACAAAAATATTTTGTGGATTTTTATTTGAAAGGCTATGACGACGGCACGTTTTACGTTAAGTATAAACAATACGTCGCAACTTTAACAAACGATACTGCCAAGTTAAGAGAGCTGCTTTCAAGATACGACGTTTTGTCTAAACTTGACGACGGTTTTACCGATTTATTAAAACTTTTGCGCTTTATTTACGACACGATTTTGTCGATGGACGCTAAGGAACTTACTAAACTCAATTTAGTAGAGATTAATAAAATCACCGCAATTCATAAACGTCTTTTAGCCGCCAATCCGTCCTTTGTTTCGGGTAAGTACGACGAATTATTCGCTCTTTTGCTGCTTCAAGGCAAGTTCGGAAAAGATACTTTATACAAAGCGGTCGCGGACGACTCGGTTTACGGAAAAATAGTTGACGGCGATATGGGCAAGTTTGCCGCTTCCTACTTCGGATGCGTTATAAAAGTGTACGTAGAAGTACAACAATCGCGCAAGTTACCTTCGAGCGTCGTGTTAAAATCGCTGATTTATCCCGTCGTAATGAACGTCGGAAACTTCGGTGACGCTTTCAAAGCGGCTTTTGCCGAAATCGACGCTAATAATTTTTACGCCTTTGTGGCTGACGTTATGGCGTATGCGTTTACCCAACAAGACGAATTTGCCGCTAAATTAAGGAATTTTGTAACTGCTTACGTTGAGGAGGCTACACGTCCCGACAATAAAAAACTATTTACAAAAGTAAAAGCGTTGTTGACCGCAGAAGAATATTCTAAGGTCGCCGTATTTATCGAAGAATACAACGAAACACACAAAAGCTTTTTTGAAAAACTATTCGGAAAAAAGAAAAAATGAGGTAACAAATGGAGAATTTTTTAACCGGAGTACTGGTGGTCGCTCTGCTTATAGCGTTAGCGATCGCAATATTGTTTATTATATGCGTTTGCATACTAATAGGGTTGATAATAGGTGTCTTTATCGCGTTGTTTACTGCCGTAAAAAGTTACTATGGCGCAATAAACGAGGAAATATCCAATCCGTTTATTAAATGGACGTTAAACATCGGTTTGGGTATTTGTTCCGTATGTATAGCTGTTCCGTTGGCGATAACCGTTGTCGGAATAATCGTAAGTATTTTCTGAGGTGATAACTATGAAACAACAACCGGCACGTGTAAATTACTTTTTTAAAGACGCCTATCGAGAATTAGGCAGTACTATCCGTAACACTTTTTCTCGTTGCGGAGAGAAAATTTCGGACGCATGGGGTTCTTTTAAGGATGCCTTTTCCGATTTGTTTGAAGATATCGGCGACATGTTAGGCATGTTGGGGGATGAATTTGAATTTGAACCGATTTTTAAGGCGTTTTGGCACGCTTTGGTACTCGGCTTTTTCACGGGTAAACTTGTGTTTACGGCACTCTTGACTCCTATTTTCTGCATTGTCTTTTCATGTCTGCAAATTATATTGGTTGTCGTAATGATGACTTTCGTATACATCGGATATATGATATTCGCCTTTGCCGACGGGGTATATTGCCAACTCAAAAAGGTGTCTACTTCTTGTCCTAAATGTCAAGGCAAATACGCTTTACCTACTTACGTATGCCAATGCGGCGCTCATCATACGAAACTTGTACCGAGCAAATACGGTATCTTAACTCGTGAATGCGAATGCGGAAGAAAGTTAAGGACGACTTTCTTTAACGGTCGTCATAAACTTCCCGGTAAATGGGTTTGCCCCACTTGCGGGTACGAATTAGGCAGCCCCTTGCAGGTAGATATTCTTATCCCCGTCGTCGGCGGACCGAGTTCGGGTAAAACTTGCTATATAAGCACGGTTATTTCCCAATTAAGCAATTCTGCGGAAAGCAAGTATAATTTGAATTTCCAATATAAGGAAAATGCCGCGCTCGGCGACGATTATTTCGAAAACGCCGAACACATCACAAACGGACGTTTGCCGCAAAAAACAAACGATACTCGTTTAAGATATTATCAATTTTTCTTAACGCCCAAGGGTGAAAAGGTTAAAAATTTGATTTCCATTTGCGACGTTGCGGGCGAAACTTACGAACACGCGAGCGAAATCGGTACTCAAGTCGGTTTTAAAAACGCGCAAGCATTCTTAATGATATTGGATCCTTTATCGGTTCCTCATTACAGAGAAGAAGTCGAAAAGAAAATCGATTTAAGGCATTACGGCGCAAGCGAAAGACCTATGGAAGAAGTCGTCGACGCGCTAATACATATTTTGGAAAATATGAAGTGCATAGACTCTAAGCATGCTATCGACGCTAACGTTGCCGTAGTATTCGCCAAGTGCGATATCCCCGGTCTTGAAAAAACAATCGGCGAAACAGCCGTCGCAAAATATATGCGCAACAACGAGGGCGTTACTTGGTACGAAGCGCAAAACAGAGTTTGCGAAGATTTCTTAATCGAGCACGAAGAAGAAAACTTGTTAAATACTTTAAAATCTAAGTTTACGAATATTCAATTCTTTACTTGCTCGGCATTAGGTCACGTAGAAGACGGCACCGCTTTCAACCCCAACGGCGTTGAAGAACCCGCTTTGTGGCTTATAAACAAGATTAATTCCAACATTCATATAAAGGAAAAAGTCGTTTCCGTCGCTGTTAGCGAGAACGAAGACGAAATGAAAGATACGGAAGACGACGTTGATACAATGGAAGACGACGTTGACGTAGCGGAAGACGAATTTGATGCGTCGGGAGACGAAGTTGCTACAACCGAAGATACGGAATAAACTGTTTCAACCGAAAGTATCGATGAGTAAACTATTCTAAAACAACTTTCTGTAAATTAAAAGGATATTTGAATGAAAAAATTTCGTAAAATTATTTTAACGGGCTTATTTGCCGTTTTGGCGGTAGCGTTGTCGGCGTCGTTTTTTACGGCGGCGCCGCGCGTAACCGCCTCTGCGACATGGAAAACGGAAACCGAGTCAAGTAATCCTATCGACAATGCAAGCGAAATAGAGTTCGATACTACAGTCGAAGACAATTTGAGTAGTAGGGACGATATTAAGTGGTATAAATTTACTATTTCCGAATACGGGCGTGTTTCGATTTATTTCAGGCACGAAGTTGTTAATTCGACATCTTATTATTGGACTTTTTCGGTATATCGCGCGGATGGCGTAACGTGCCTTTTTTCCGATAGCGTTAAAGGAAAGAATGGTTATTATTCTATGCTACCGCTTGCTCTCGACGTCGGCGATTATTATTTAAAAGTTAGTAAAGGTTCGGTCGGTTATTCCGAAAAAACTTATAACATAACAATGAAATACGAAAAATGCTATAATTGGGAAGTTGAAAGTAACGGCACTAAAGACAACGCCGACGAGATAGTTTCCGACGTTATACATGGAAATTTATATCCTGCGGGCGACGTCGATTGGTATAAATTTACCGCTACGGAAGACGGATATTTAGCTATCACTTTTTCATATAAAAACCTTTATTCTCAACCCAAAAGTTGTTGGAAGTTCGAACTGTTTTATTCCGAAGGCATAACGCATTACGGCGGTACAAACGTTTTTTACGTTTACGGAACGGGACATGGAGAAAGTGTTCAAATCGGCGCAAGTGCGGGAACTTATTATTTAAAGGTTTCTCAAGGCGAGGCTTATTCCAACGTAGACTATGATCTATACGTTTATTGCATGAAACGCGATAATTGGGAAAGCGGAGACAATAATACTTGCGAAACCGCCGAGGAACTAATTTGCAATACCGCGTTGTACGGAAGCATAGTAAGCAGCGTTGACGTCGATTGGTATAAAGTTACTATTCCGAAAGACGGTTATATTACCGTCGATTTTAAACACGAATCTGTTTACGATAATGACTATTATTGGTTGGTTTATATGTATCTTTCCGACGGCACAACTTATTACGATAACACAAAAAAAAGTTGGTCGATTGACGGCAATAATGGTTTTTCGAGTAATCAAATGGGCGTAAGCGCGGGTGTATATTATTTAAAAGTTTGTAAGTACGATAGCGCACTTTCTTGGGCAACATATAATATAACCGTTAATTATACGGAGTCGACAGATTGGGAAACGGAAGATAACAATACCTATGATAAAGCCGACGAAATAACTTGCAACAAGTCTTATTACGGCAACTTGAGTACGGAAAAAGACGAGGATTGGTATAAGTTTAACCTTTCCGCAAATTGTGACATAAGTATTTCTTTTTCACACGACGTTTTCGATGACGATCGCACTCATTGGTGGGTTTATTTGCTTAAAAGCGATCCTTTCTTAGATAACGTAACCGATTTTTATGTTTATGGTAATTCCGATAAAACAAGCGATTTCATCACCTTGTCGGCAGGGGTATATTATATAAAAATAACCGACGGGTTCTATCATTCCCCGTTGACTTATTCTTTTAGCGTAACCGTAAAACACGACCACGTCGGTATTTGGACCGTAACGACGCCGCCTACGTGTATAGCAAGCGGTACGGAAACGAAAATCTGCACGGTTTGCGGTCATTCCGAAACGCGTGAAGTCCCCATGACGGAACATACTCGCGATAACGGCAAAATTGTGAAAAAGACAACGATTTTCCAAATAGGCGAAATCGAATATACTTGTACTTTTTGCGGAGAAAAGGAAATCGTAAAAGACAAAAGCAAAGTTTGGGTTTTACCGGTTATAATAGTCGGTGTCGTCGTTGTTGTTATAGGTTTAATTAACTACATCAAAATGATGAAGAAAAAGGACTAAGGACTAAATTATGAAAAAGCAACCTGCATATAAAAGTTACTTTTTTGACAAAGGCTATAAAGACATCGCGCGAGTAATGAAAAATACTTGGTCGAAAGCCTTTAAGCCCGTTACCAACGAATTCGCTCGGTTAAAAGAAGTGTTTTCCAACAGCCTTATAGCGGGGATATTTACTTTTTTATGCGACGTAGTCGTTTTTAGCGTTATAACGATCTTTATATTAGTCGCGAATTTGGCGTTTTCAATACTGTTCGTATGCTTTTTTGTCGTAATCGGCGTGTTTGTGTATTTCGGATACAGTATTTTATATGTAGTAGACGGCGCGTTTTGCGCGATTAAGCATATATCGAGTCATTGCCCAAACTGTCAAAAAAAGTTCGGGTTACCTACGTATAAATGTCCCAAATGCGGGGCTTTACATACAAGTTTAAGACCAAGTAAGTACGGTATATTAACAAGAAAATGTCTTTGCGGGGAAAAACTTCCGACGACCTTTTTCAACGGACGTCAAAAGTTGAAAGCCGTTTGCCCTTCGTGCGGTTCCGGCTTAAAGGACGGCGGACGGCATATCGAGATAATGATTCCCGTTGTCGGGGGTCCGAGTTCCGGTAAAACTTGTTTTATAAACATGGCGATTTCACAAATGGGGGCGGCTGCTGCAAAGCATGACCTCGACTTTAGTTATTCGCCCGTTGTCGCCGACGAATATTACGATAACAAGCGGTTAATGGACGCAGGACGCCTTCCGTATAAAACTAACGACCAAAGACTTAAATATTATCAATTTTATCTTACCCCGAAAAACGAAAAGATTAAAAATCTTATTTCTTTGTGCGACCTTGCCGGCGAAGTTTACGACGACACCGACGGAATGGGCGAGCAAATAGGGTATAAATACGCTAACGCCTTTTTGATGGTCGTCGATCCTTTGTCGGTTACAAAGTTTAGAAAAGAATTGGAAAAAACCACCGATTTAAAGAAGTATTACGCAAGCGCGAAAAGTATGGACGAAATTTTAAGTCTGTTGATTTCAACGCTTGAAAACATGCACTGTTTAACGTCGAAAAATATGATTAAAACGGATGTCGTCGTAGTATTTTCAAAATGCGATTTGCCGCTTATCGAAGAAAAAATCGGCGCGACGGCAGTCAATAGGTACATGCAAACGCAATACGGAATGTCAAAATACGAGGCGCAAAACAACGTTTGCGAAGATTTCTTGCGCGCCTATGAGGAAGACAACTTCCTTAACGGCTTAAAATCAAAGTTTAAAAGCGTGCAGTTTTTTACCGCTTCTGCTTTGGGACACGTTGCGGACGGAAGAAAATTTCAACCCGTCGGCGTTGAAGAACCTGTTTTGTGGCTAATAGACAAAGTTAGCAAGTCGATTGACTTAAAAAACAAATGGGGTAAGAGTATTTAACGGTTACCGCAATAATAACAGGAACTAAATAATATGTTTTGGATTATTTTAGCAATATCTTTTGTAGCTACGATCGGCGTCATAAATTATCTTTTGGCGGTCGTGCGGTCGAAAAAGAACGGCACGAGCGTTATTACCGACGTGTTTTACGTTTTCGCGCAAGTGCTTATTACGATATTATATCTTTTGCCGGTGGCGGCGGTTGTTTGTTATGCTTTATACGTTTATACAAAGCCGCTTACTTTTATCGAACAAAATTGGTTTGTAAAAAGTCTTATCGGTTATTTTGCCGTAATAGCGTTAATTGCCGTTTTAGGTGTTATTTTTATAAGAAAACGTTCTTATGGCAGTTACGATAAAAACGAAGCCTTTATGTACGCTATTACACCGAGAGCGATTATTTCTTTCGTCGGATGCGCACTTGGAATCGTTTTGATGATTTTCGGCATTATAAACGTAGATATGCATCGCGTAAAAGTCATTACCGAGCAAAGCCAAATAGAACAATACGCAAGCCAAAAATATCTTTCATTGGATATTGCCGGACTTGAAAACCCGTCGAACGGTTTTTCGATTAGCACTTCAGAAAAATGTCAGACTTTAATAATTTCTTCCAAGTCGAACCTTTTGTGCGGGAATGTTACGATTTCCACTTCGGCTAAAACGGTTGTCATCGACGGTTTAACTTGCAACAATTCAAACGGTAAGGTCGTTATGGTTTTTAACGATGAAGTCGACGCTTCTTTCGATAATTGTGCGTTAAGTTCGATTTCGACAACCTTCCTTCAAGACGGAACCCTTAACTTGAATTCTTCAAGAATTAACGGAACGCTCGATTTCCGCGGCGAAGCGGACTTGCAACTCGATGCTGTCAGTTCATGCGATTGTATTGCGGTTTTCAACGATACAGCCAAGATTTCGGCAGGTCAAGGACGTTTGAACGGAGAATTGACCTTCAAGGGGGACGCAACTATATCGACAACGAAAAGCGGCGGCGCAGATTGCAAAGTTACGGTCGGCTCCGGTTGCGAATCTTTGACGTTAAAAGGCAATAAAATTTCTTCGTCGCAAGCAAAAGACGGCAACGATACGGAAGTAGCCGCTCAAGAAATTCTTTTGGACTTAACGTGTCAAGAAAGGACTAAAGATTTACTTATTAACTTAAATAACGTTGACTTAAAGCTTAAAGAGTCGGTAAAAACCGAATTCGAAGGCAAAGTAAAGGTCAAATCGGTCGGTAAAGCCAATCAAATACTTTCTAAAACGAGTTCGTGTCTTTTCGACGTCAATCATCTTGCGATAAGCGTTGACGGCAAACTTACCTTAAAGGGTGTGGCGACAAATGCGAACACCGCGACAATTCTTTCAAAAAGTTTTTACGTAAGCGGTAAGGGCGATTTGCTCGTTTACGGAGCCGACGGCGCTAACGGAGGATATGACGGCGGTAATGCCGTCGTATCGAAAACCATGACTTGCGACGGCAGTTTGAACCTTTATTTTTACGGTGGAAACGGCGGCATCGGTAAAACGGGTTTGACGGGGTATACCGGGGCTAAAGGTCAGAAAGGCAACAACGAAAGTCAAGGAAAAGACAAAACTTACGGTTATGACGGTCATCCCGGTGGCAAAGGCGGAACCGGCGGACAAGGTTATCAAGGAGGGCAAGGCGCGGCTGCGGTCGTTTTAGACAGCCAACCTGTTTTTTCCGATAACTGCAAATTGTATTTTTACGGCGGTAACGGCGGTCAAGGCGGTCGTGGCGGTGACGGTGGTCGCGGCGGAGACGGCGGAGACGGCGGAGACGACGATCAATTTAGTATTTTTTGGATTGATGATATGTCGGGCGGCAAAGGCGGAGCCGGCGGCGAAGGCGGCGAAGGCGGTATCGGCGGCATCGGCGGTCAGGGTGCAAATTCCTTAATCGTTGACGGAAACGCTTACACGATAGATTCGAGCGTCGTTACGCAAACGGACGGGACCGTAGGCGCAAACGGGCAAAACGGTTCCAAAGGTGCTAACGGAAGCAAAGGCGCACACGGCGACGGCGGCGCGGGAGGCTGATAGCGTTATGATAAACGAATATTACAAATCAACGTTAAGCATTAGAAAACGCTGGCTTTACGATAAGATGCTCGTAAGTTTTCAAAACCAAACGACTACAGTCGATACAACGGGTTTTTCTATCGGCGATATTCAAGACGTTTACTTAGCCGTTTATAGCGATCATCCCGAATTGTTTTTCTTGCCGCACTTGTCGAAAGTTAATCAATACGAAAGGGGATTTAGAACGACGTCGGATCTTACCGCGAACAAAATTTTTACCCAAAACGAGATAATGCAGTACCGACTTTCGCTAAATCAAGTCGTAAAAGATGTTGTAAATATGTGTTCTAACTGCAAAACGGAATACGAAATCGAAAAAACCGTTTGCGATTACTTTATTAAAAACGTTCGCTATGAACTTAATAACACATATAACCAAAACGCTGCGATTACTCTTGTTAAAAACAAAGGGCAGTGTAGCGGCGTTTCAAAGGCAGTAAAACTTCTTTTCGATAATTTGAACGTGGAATGTTTTATTGTTTACGGAACGGCAAAAAACGACGCGGGCGATTTTGTGCCCCATGGCTGGAATATCGTAAAAATCGGCGGAGATTATTATCATTTGGACGTTACCTATTTGATTGGCGCGAACCTTACCAAAAGACAACCTTATTCTTACCCTTATTTTAATTCGTCTTCCGCAAGATTTTCGCAAGACCACAAATGGGACATCAATAAATACCCGAAATGCAATAAAGACGATAAACTTACGCTGCAATACCAAATGCCTTCCGACATCGAAAAGCAAGCGGAATTGACGATTTCTTCGATTGAGGAATTCAAAAGATGTATAAGCCGCGTGTACGACGAAAGAAGAACCGGTTTTACTTTTAAAGCGGCATTTACCGAAAAAAACATGGACAAATTAATAAATGTTTTTATGGATGAGGCTATGGTCATCGGCAGAAAACGCAACCTTTCGTTAACCGTTAGTCTTTCCGCTTTAGGGGACGTTGTAACGATGTCGTTTGAATGGAATTAAACTTTAGGAGGAGTAAAATGGCTAAAAATGTAGTGATTGCCGGCGATTATCAAGGTTGGAACGTAATTTACAGTTTCGGGAAATTGTATTTTATGAAAGGGCTCAAAAAGGAAGTTATTACTAAACCTATGGTCGCTAAGTGGGAAGTAGTGCAAAACGTCAACCAAAATTCTTTTTGGAAATCCATGGCGGGCGCACGCGTCGGGAGTATGTTTTTCGGTTCGGCAGGGGCTTTCATCGGTGCAAACGCCGCAGCAAACCGTCCGGACGATTACATGGTTTCTATAGAGTTTGTATCCGGTAAAAGATCTTTGGTACAAATCGAGTACAAACTTTATATGACTTTTATAACTTATTTTTATTGATTTGGGGGGGTAAATTATTATGGCTATTTATCATGTGTACGATGAAAACGAGATAAATTCGTATTTAATCGTGGCGATGGTTACGATGATCTTCGTCGGAATATTGGTAGCGCTTGTGTTGTATATCGGCGCGATTGTTCTCGCTATATTTCTCGGGATCGGCGCGCTTATAGGTTTTGTTTATGCAATGATTGTTTACGTAAAAGCCTTTATCGAAGCCTGTAAATCGGTCGGCGGCGTCAGGGGTAAAAACGGCTTTTCGTCGTTTTTACGTAAATGGTTGTATTTAATCGGTAAAGCGTCTTTAAACGCTTTCAAAGCCAATTTTACGGCGGCACATAACGCTTTAATTAAATCGAGCGCGTATAAACTGTTATCGTTCAGAAAATGGATGTGGGTAATCGTTGCGCCTGCGGAATTGATATTCGGAACGATAATGATTGTTTTCGTTGTCGCTTTACAGATTGCCGTTGCGGCGTCTGCCGCTTCGCTTATAGCTCTTCTCATTTTGGCGGCGTTATGCATCTTTGCGGTTGTGGGAATAATTTATTCGGTCGGAAAAGTTTCTTCGCTCGAAGGTACTTCGCTTTCATATAACAATCCTTTCGGTACGATGAGTTTCGCAAGGTATTATACATTTTCCGATTTATTAAGTTTTCCTAAGGAATATTTTAATACCGTTTTTATGGCTATTAAAGATCTGTGGCGGAATTGTATTTCTACATACGTAACAAATACCGCTTCAGCCAAAGGGTTCGGGTATTTGAACATCGGAAGACATTATTTATTGATATCATCGATTGTAATGGTTCCGATGACAGCGCTTTTTATTGCAGTGACGTTCGTATTGTTATCGGTTATTTTTCCCGTTCTGTTCATCATTGAATTTTTCTGGACGCTTATTGCTTTAATCTTAAAATAGTTTGGTTTAAAAAAACGTAAAAACAAAAAAAGTCTGCCTATAGGTCGATTAACGGCTTATTCGGTGGGCTTTTTTGTTGCTTCTATGAAGGTGTGCGTCGATTTTGAAAGTGTTGTTTGGCTTGTCGAAAACGCTGTGTCGAAAGTTTTTTAATCGGTTTTTGTTACGTTTAATAATAAAATCATAAGACGAAAATGTTGCACATATATTAGATATATGAAAAAAACGGTAAGCGTGCTGCTTATAATAGTTTGGACGGTTTTAGTGGCGTTATCGGCTATATTTACTTTTAAAAAGGAAAAAACGATCGACGACGAAAGCGTTAGCGTTCTCGAACTTTGGCAGATAGATATGTTCGAAGGCGGACAGGGTTCGCGACGGCAATATTTATCGCAAATAGCAAGCGATTTCGAAAAGCAAAATAAAAAAGTTTTGATAAACGTCGTAAATAAAACCGTCGAAGGCGCGCTTTGGAATTTTACAAACAACGTTTATCCCGATATGATATCTTTTTCGTCCGGGCTTGACGGCGTTTTACCGATATTGGAAAAGTTGGACGTTAAAGAAGACGTTTTAGGAGGAAAATTAAACGGTGATACTTACGCCTATCCTTGGGCGGTCGGAGGATACGTATATATAGTTCGCGAAAAGTCTGAAAAAATACAAACTACTTACATTTCGGAAGGTTTACATAATTTGCCGACTTTAGCGGCGTATTTAGAGGGTTTGACTTTTGAAAATCAAGTCGTGTGCGAGCCCTTAGATGCCTTTTCTTCATTTTTAAAAGACGAGAACTCCGCACTTTTAGGTACGCAGCGCGATTTATATAGGTTAAACGGTAAAAATTATGCCGTTAAGATAAGTCCCATTAAAAAATTCAGCGACTTAATACAGTATATAGGCGTTGTTAAAGGCGAGAAAAAAAGAACTGCGATTTCAAAAAACTTTGTTGATTTTTTAGCGAAAAACTGTAAAGAAAGTATTTATAAAATCGGGATGACTTCATACGGTTATATTGAAAAAAGTAACGATAATCGACCTATAGACCTACTTTTTGATATAAAATATGAATTTACGACGTCGGCGTTTTGTCAAAATTCGACGATAAAGGAAATAAAAATGCTTCTTAACGACGAAAAAACAGAAGATGATAAAAAGATGAAATATTTAAAAAACGCGATAATTTATTTGAAATAATGCGGCAAGTGTTTTATAATAGGAGGTAGAAACTTTTGAATAGTTACGATGATTTTTTAAAAAAATTCTCCGACGTGGAAATTAAGACCGATTATCCCATGGCTAAGCACACGACTTTTAAAGTGGGCGGCAAGTGCGACGCGGCTGTTTTTCCCGATACGACGGAAAAATTAAAAAAGGTTATAGAATATTCGAAAGGAAAATATCCTTACTGCGTTATCGGTAACGGTTCCAACGTCTTGGTTTCCGATAAAGGTTTTCGCGGAGTTTGTATATTTACCGAGCGGCTTGATAAAATAACTTTAAAGGGTAATATTTTGGAAGCCGAATGCGGTGCAAAAGTAAAAAACGCATTAAAACTTTCTACCGAAAACAACCTCAGCGGGCTTGAGTTTGCCGTCGGTATTCCGGGGACTATGGGCGGACTTGTCGCGATGAACGGCGGATGTTTCAATAAAAGCATTTCCGACGTCGTTTGTTACGTTAGGGCTGAAGACGGCGTTTATAACAATAAGTTGTGCAACTTCAATTACCGTCAAAGCCGATTTAAAGACGGCGAAATCATTTTGTCGGTCGGCATCAAACTTAAGGTTAGCGAAGAAGACGTTATCAATCAAAAAATCGAAAGGTTTTCAAGCGCGCGTCGCAAAAGTCAGCCGATAGGAAGAAGCGTAGGAAGCGTCTTTTTAAACCAAGGCTATTTTGCCGGTAAAGTTATCGACGCAGCGGGACTTAAAGGGTACAGAATAGGCGGCGCTTACGTTTCGGAAAGACATGCGAATTTTATCATTTGCGACGGAGATAGCGCTACCGACGTTTATTGTCTTATAAAACATATAAAGGAAACGGTTTTTAAAACTCAGAGCATTGCTCTTGAAGAAGAGGTCCGTTTCATAGGCGAATTTTATGATTAATTTTGATTATCATACACATACAACTTACAGCCACGGTACGGGGAGTATTCTCGACAACGCCGTCGCTGCGAAAAATGCGGGGCTAAAAGGCATTGCGATAACCGATCACGGCTTTTCGCATTTGCTGTTTTCCATGAAGCGTAAAAATCTCGACCAAATGCTTAATGAGTGCCGTGAAGCCGAAAAGCAAACGGGTGTTACCGTTAAACTCGGAATCGAGTCGAATATTATCGGCGAAGACGGCGTTTGCGATTTAAAGGAAAAAGATTACGAAAAAATCGAAGTCTTTTTGGCGGGTATGCACCGCGCCGTTTGGTATCCGACAAGTAAGGATCTGCAAAGAGTGTTTATCGAAAATATCGTTACCGATTTTGCAAAAATTACGCCGACAAAGCAACTTATAGATTACAATACTAAAATATATTGTAATGCTATAAAAAACAACCCGATCGACATTTTAACGCATCCTTTATACGGTGTGTTTGCCGATCCCGTGGTCGTTGCCGAGTGTTGTGCCGATTACGGAACGTATTTCGAGATTAATACCAAAAAGATACATTTAAGTGCCGAACAGTGGCGTAAAGTTATAGACACAAAAGTCAATTTTATTGTGGATTCGGACGCCCACTCGCCCGACAGAGTGGGGGACTTGAAACTTTTCTTAAAGCAAGACGAAGTCGTTTGCTTTCCTAAAGAAAGAATTTTTAATTTTGACGACAGAATGCCTACTTTACGGTATGCAGAGTTTAAAAAAAGATTATAATTTAGCGTGAAAGCCGATCTGCTTCGGATTACCGCTAAAAATCGGAGCGACTAAGGATGAATTTTACGGCTAAGGTTAAAAACGAAATAATAAGCGAAACGAAACTAAGCCCTTGTTGTAAACTTGCGGCTTTATCGGCATACTTAAGGACGGCTGGGACGGTTGAAATTCATAGCGGAAAAATAGGGTTTTCACTGCTTGGCGAAAAAGATACCAACGAGTTTTTTGAAAAAATAATTAAGGACGTTTACGGCGTGACGCCTACCGTTCATCTCGAAAAACAAGGCGAAAGAACTAGGGCTTTGTACGTTAGCGACAAGACTGCGGCGATTTTAAAGGAACTTGAAATTTTGCATATTTCAAATTCCGGTATTGACGTGGAATTAGGTATTTCGGAAAAATTAGTAAAGAAAAATTGTTGCCGTCGGGCGTATATTAAGGGCTCGTTTTTGGGATCCGGCAGCGTAACCGTGCCGAAAATTACGAGCGATAAAGCCACGGGCTATCATATGGAATTCGTTTTTTCAAAGTACGTTTCCGCGCAGGATTTTTGCAATATTTTGAGCGATAACGGGCTTATAGCCAAACTTATCGAAAGAAAAGACTCTTTTGTGGTTTACAGCAAGAACTCAGAAGAAATTTGCGACATGCTTGTTATGATGGGGGCAAAACGCGCTTACTTGGAACTTCAAGACATCATATTAAAGAAGATGGCTAAAAACAATACGAATCGCATTGTTAACTGTGAAATTTCTAATTTGAACAAGCAAGTGGAAGCTTCTTATAAATCGAGAAACGACATTAACACCGTTATCGACGTTTTAGGACTTGACAATATTCCTTCGGGACTAAAAGAAGTTGCTCTTGCGAGAATCGAGTACCCCGAAGCCTCTTTAAGTCAACTTGCCGAAACGCTTAATATAACGAAAAGTTGCTTGTGCCATAGACTTAAAAAACTTTCCGAAATGGCGGAATCTTTATAAGTCGGTTTAATTAATTTGATTGAATTTTTAACGAAGTCAGTATAAAATTTTACAAAACGCCAACTTAAAAAGTAGCGATAACGGGCTTATAAGCGCACTTTTTAATGAAAATCGCCGTTTTGTGAAATTATAGATAAAAAATTGAAATTACAAAAAGGTGAATTATGACTGCACTTGAAATTGTACTGACAAGCGTAAGCGGCGCGCTTGTCGTTGCGATTATAGTTTATTTGCTTATTAGCCGTCTTTTAAATAAAGCGACCGACAAAAAAGTCGTTAACTACAAGGTCTTAAATCAATACGCGCCCGATAAGCCGATAGTGTTTTTAGGGGATTCGCTTACCGATTTTTATCCCGTGCACGAATTTATTCACGACGAAAGAATAGTCAATCGCGGTATTGCAAACGAAACTACCGCCGATATTTTGGCGCGTGTAGACGATATTTTGTGTCTTTCGCCCCGCGCGGTGATTTTGCAGTGCGGAATCAACGATTACTTGCGTAAAAACGTTAAAAACCCTATCGACGTTGCTAAAAACGTGATTTCCGTGCTTGAAAAACTTTCCGCGGACGTTCCCGTGGTAAAACTTGTGTCGTTATACCCCGTTAACAGAAAGAAACTTAAACTAAGCGGACTTTATCTTCGCAAAGTCAATAATAAAAAAGTTATTTTGACCAATGAATATCTGAAAAATTACTGCAAAAATCACGGAGTAGAATTTGTCGATATGTTTTCGACGCTTGTCGACGACACTATGAATTTAAATAAGGATTATACGATTGAGGGTTTGCATTTAAATCTTGACGGTTACAATGCGGTAAGCCCCGTTTTTAAAAAAATCATTGATAAAATCGATTAGATTTTTGACAAAATCGCTTAGTTTTTTACGTGGAATCTTTTAACTTTTCTGGACTAATCTGTTTGCTTTTTAGTTTTATATAGTTAAGGTTGTCGGCTTTTACAAATTATGCACCGCGATTTAGCGAGTTTTTGAATTTTTTAGACAAAGTTTATATTTTTTGCCAAACTTCGGTTTGGCTTTATTTTTTTGCGGATTATATTACGGACTATTAAATTTTTGTTGACGCGTAGTCCTAATTTTGCCGTTTTTATAGCCGCCTGTTTTTAGGTAGTTTTATTTATAAAACTATCGCGATAGATCGCGTTGCTTAAAATTTTACACAAAAATTGCCAATCTGAAAGAGATTTATGAATAAACTCAAAAATAAAAATCAATGCGTTGCTTAAAAAATTGGGGAAATGCGACTGTAATTTATTTGACATTTCCAATTTGCATTGTACGGGAACGGCTTGGAATATGCGATTTGTATTACACAAGGGCGGCATACGAGAGAGTAGCCGACAAAAAAGTGTCGCAAGAAAAAAGGCTCTCCTTATAGGAGAGCTGTCGCGTAGCGACTGAGAGGTCGTGTTTTTTGACCTATCCGTAAACTATGTTGACGACTCTCCTATAGGGAGACTTAGAATGTTCGGGTTGTATTGTACGGGAACGGGTGAAAATTAGAAGTTTTTCACGGGTTGTTGCGCGATGCGCGGGTTATGCGGTAACATTCGTTAAAAACCGTTTTACGATTATCAAAAGTGCGATGTTATCTTAAGCGATTACGTTAATTAAGCGGCCTTTAATGACTATGACTTTTTTGGGGGCGTTGCCGTTTAAGGCTTCTTTGACGGGTGCGAAGTCAAGGGCAGCCGCTTTGATTTCTTCGTCGTTAAGCGATTTTGAAAGAACTATTTTGCCTTTCATTTTGCTGTTTACTTGAACGGCGTATTCGACGTCTTCCTTTACGAGCTTTGCTTCGTCGAAAGTAGGATAAGTTTCCTTAAAGACGGATTCCTTATTGCCTGCAAGGTGCCAAAGTTCTTCGGCAAAGTGGGGGACGCAAGGTGCCAAAAGTTTAATTAAGACGTTTGTTGCGTCTTTAAGCAAGCGTTCGTTCTTGTTAGGTAACGCTTCGTATTTTGTAAGCGCGTTTACAAGTTCCATAAGTCTTGCGATAGCCGTGTTGAAGGAAAATACGTCCATATCGCGGTCGACCGATTTGATTGCGTTGTTAAGGATAAAGTCGAGTTCTTTTTCTTCGGCACCGTAAAGGTCTCCGTTCGCACCGCTTAAAACGTTTACTTTTTCGAAAAGTCTTTCGACTCTGTCTAAAAATTTAGCAACCGACTTGATGCCGTCGTCGCTCCAAGGTCCGCCTTCGGTATAGTTAAAGCCGAACAACAGATAAAGTCTAAACACGTCGGAGCCGTATTCGTTTACGTAAGCGTCGGGTGCGACTACGTTGCCGTGGGACTTACTCATACGGTTGCCGTCGGGCCCTAAAATTACGCCTTGGTGGGTTAAGGATAAGAAAGGTTCGTCGAATTTAAGATAGCCCATATCGCGCAGTGCCTTTGTTATGAACCTTGCGTACAAAAGGTGCATGCAAGCGTGTTCGGCGCCGCCCACGTATTTATCTACGGGGAGCATTTTGTTGACGATTTCAGGGTCGAAAGGCATTTTGTCGTTGTGTGCGTCGGCGTATCTTAGATAGTACCAACTCGAACAAACGAAAGTGTCTAACGTGTCGGGGTCGCGTAACGCATCCTTACCGCACTTAGGGCATTTTGTGTGCATAAAGCCTTCGTGTTTTGCCAAAGGCGACTTTCCGTCGGGTTTAAATTCTACGTCGTACGGAAGTTTTACGGGTAAATCTTCGTAAGGTACGGCAACGTCGCCGCAATCGGGGCAGTGGACGATAGGTATCGGTGCGCCCCAATAACGTTGACGCGAAATAAGCCAGTCGCGGAGTCTATAGTTTACTTTAAAGGTTGCCTTGCCTTCTTTTTCGAGTTTTGCAACTATGGCTTGTCTTGCTTCGTCGCCGAAAAGTCCGTCGAACTCGCCGCTGTTAACCAAAACGCCGTCTTCGGTGAAGGGAAGCGTCGTTTCGCCGTTTTTAGAAGTAATTACTTGGTTTATCGGCTGACTATATTTTTGTGCGAAACCGAAATCTCTTTCGTCGTGCGCGGGTACGCCCATAACAGCGCCCGTGCCGTAACTATACAATACGTAATCCGCCGCAAAGATAGGAACTTTTTTTTCGTTTGCGGGGTTTATTGCATACGCGCCCAAAAATACGCCCGTTTTTTCGCGGTCGGAAGAAAGCCTTTCGATTTCGTTGGCTTTAGAAGTTTCGTAAACATATTTTTCGACAGCTTCTTGTTGTTCCTTAGTTGTAAGTTTTTTAACCAAAGGATGTTCGGGCGCCAACACGACGTAGCTAACGCCCATAATGGTGTCGATTCTTGTGGTGAAAACTTTAAACTCGTCACCGCTTTCGGCGGTAAAGATTACTTCGGCACCGAAAGATTTGCCGATCCAGTTTTTCTGCATCAGTTTAGTTTTTTCCGGCCAATCGAGTTTGTCTAAGTCGTTTAAAAGTTCTTCGGCATATTTGGTGATTTTAAAGAACCATTGCGTCAAGTTCTTTTTAACGACGGTGGAACCGCATCTTTCGCAAACGCCGCCTACGACTTGTTCGTTGGCAAGAACGGTATTGCAGCAAGGGCACCAATTGACGGGCGCTTCCTTTCTATAGGCAAGTCCGTTTTCGTAAAGTTTTAAAAACAGCCACTGCGTCCATTTGTAATAGTCGGGCATGCAAGTTTTAATCTCTTGCGTCCAATCGAACATCGCGCCGATACGGCTTAGTTGCTGTTCCATCGTTTCGATGTTTTTAACGGTGGAGTCTTCGGGGTGTACGCCCGTTTTTATAGCATAGTTTTCTGCGGGAAGCCCGAAAGCGTCGAAACCCATCGGTTGGAAAACGGAATATCCCTTCATCCTTTTATAACGAGCGAAACTGTCGGTTAAACCGTAGTTGTACCAATGACCGATATGAAGTTTCGCACCCGACGGATAGGAAAACATTTCGAGACAGTAAAACTTTTTGTCGTAATTTTTATCGAATTCGTTAAGTTTTTCGTCCTTCCAAATTTTTTGCCACTTTTTTTCGATTTCGAGCATATTCATAAAACTCACCTCAAACCTTGTTTTTTAGCCGATAACCTAACGACTAAAATTTGTTTTAATTTATACGATTATATATTAGTATACCATTGTGCGTTTAAAAAATCCAACGTTTTTGATAATCTTTAGCCAAAAAAAGAATAAATGGAAATATTTTTTCTTTTTATAAGGCGATTTTACGCCTCGATTTTTTCCTTTTTTTAAAAATTAGTCATTTTTTATATGTAAATGCGGTATTTTTATCAAAAAGTATACTTATATCAATTGAAAAATAGAATTTTTGTGGTAAAATATATAAGACGATTATGCCGACTGTTTAGCGGCTAAGTTTAGAAAGGGGTAGATTATGTCTTTCGTTAATTTTTTAAAACGCAACCTTAAATTTATCGTTATTTTTGCAATTCTTTTAGTAGCGCTTATTTTCGGTACGTTTTTCGATTTGCAAATTTCCCACGCGATTGCCGATATCGAAGCGGGCGAGTATTATTCGACAAACCTTTTCGCCGTAATTATAGAATGTTTCGGTGAAATGCCCGTTTACATAGTGCCGACTATTGCTTTAGGCGTGTTGTTTTTCTATCTTAAAAAGATAAGCAAAATGCCTAAAGCCGCGCGTTATGCCATTATGGCGTTCTTGGTCGTGTTTTCGATCGGTTTCAACTATTACGGAAGTCATAAGCTTGTGAAATATTACGGCATTCACGTTGCCGATCTTAATTTCGGGGGAACAATGAGAATGCTTTTAGAAGGCGCAATGGGCGTTATGTTTACGGCGTTGTGGTTTTTCGTTGCGTCTTTAGTTAAGCCAAAATATCTCAAAAGTGCGGCTATATGCTCGTTAATCGTTGTTTTGACGACCGCGCTTTCCCAAGGAGCGGTTCAACTTATAAAGCCGCTTTGCGGAAGGGCAAGGTACAGACTGATGAACGTTACTTGTGATTTTTCCGAATACACGCCTTGGTACGTCTTCCACGGCGCGAAAACGGTTTCTGTCGAACAACTCGCCATGGGAATCGAAAAAGACGGGTATAAGTCGTTTCCGTCGGGACATACTTCGGCGGCGGCTGTCGTGTTGGCACTTATGTCGATACCCGTTGTCTTTAAATTAGATAAAAGAACGGATATTCTCGTTACGGTTGCGACTTGCTTGCTCGTATTTATAGTAGGGTATTCGAGGATTGTCATGGGTGCGCATTACCTTACCGACGTTACGATGGGTGCTTTGCTAACGGTAATAAGTTACGTAGTATCGCAAATCGTAGTTCTTCTTTTGATAAAAGAAAAGCCTGAAAAACAGTAGTAAGATAAACTATATATAATTTCGCATTGCCGCGTGTAACGGCAGAATATTGTCTTTTCGGCCGAAATATAATAAAACGGTATCGTGTTTAATAATGGCTTTCAAAAAGGAGATTTTAGACTGTTTGTCTCCCGTTCGCACAGCGTTCGGCTTTAGGTATACCGTTGTTTTCGGAACGGGCGGATACTTTGAAAACGTTTTAAAAATAGGCGAAATATCGACCTATAGGGTGACTTTGCTTGCCAAAAGCGGCGTTTACAGAGTGTGCGGACAAGAACTTAAACTACTGAAATATTGCGACGGAGATCTTGCTATCGGCGGCTGTATCGAAAAGGTGGAAAAATGTCAATGACGTCCACTGCGAAAGTTCTTATTCGGGGCAGAAACTTCCTTGTTTTGTTGGAAAGGCTGAAAAAACACGACGTGCGCTTGTTAAAAATAAGAAGAATCAGTGAAACCGAGACGATTATTACCGTAAAACACAAAGATTTGAAAAAAGTTTTTGCAATTTCGCAAAATATGTGGTACAATGAACTAGTGGGTTTAGGCGGATTTGCGTTATTAAAGCAAAAACTTCTTAAAAATTTTCCGTTCGTCGTCTGCGCGTTGACCTTTATAATCGCTGCTGCAATTTTAGATGCTTTCGTTTTTAAAGTAGACGTGTACGGCGCGAGTGGCGAAAAACTTGCCGAAATCTACAAGATAGCCCGAGAATTCGGTTATGAAAACGGTACTGCGACGTTAGCCGATAATGAATCGCAAATTAAAAAAAGTATATTGGAAACTTTTCGAGACGTTGACTTTTGTACGGTTAAAAAGTCGGGCAATAGGTTGATTATCAATGTTTTTTTCGGAAATTCTACCGATAAAAATCCTGTCGTTAAAAAAGGCGTTTACGCATTAAAGAGCGGGAAAATTCTGTCGATAAAGACTTATAGCGGTACGGCTTTGAAAAAGATAGGGGAATATTGCTATCAAAACGAAAAACTCGTCGACGGTTTTTATGTTGACGAAAACGGCAAAACGTTCGAGATCGGTTGTCTTGCAAGTTACACGCTCGAATGTTGCTTTGTCAAGGAATATCTTTTGCCTTGCGACACTGATTTGGAAAAATTACTTTTTACGGCGGAAGCGGACGGGCAAATAGACGATGCGGACGTAACGTCTTATCAAATTACGCCGACGGTTATATCGAACGATAAAACCGTTTATCAAGTAAAGATTACATATTTATATCAAGGGGAGTAAACTTTGAAAACTAAGATAGAAATACCGGTTGAAAGTTCCGATACGTTATCCAAACTTGTCGGTAGCTTCGATGAAAATATAAACGTAATAATGCGCGAAACCGATACCGTTGTTACGGTTTGGCAAAATTCTTTGGTTATAGAAGGCGAACAATCTTCGGCGCAGCTTGCCGAAAACGTTATAACCAAGTTATCGAGCCTTGTTGCCGAAGGTGCCGTAATAGATAAGTCTAAACTTGTTTATTGTATCGAACTTGCGCGTGAAAACAACGCCGACGATATCGCAAAACTTGCTAAAGACGTAGTTGCGATTACGTCGCACGGTAAACCCGTAAAATGTAAAACGCTCGGGCAAAAAAATTACGTTGACGCGATAAACAAAAATTCGGTCGTGTTCGGCGTCGGCCCCGCCGGTACGGGTAAGACCTACCTTGCCGTCGCCATTGCCGTGTCGGCTTACAAAAACAAACAAATCGAAAAAATAATTTTGACTCGTCCCGCCGTCGAAGCGGGGGAAAGGCTCGGCTTTTTGCCGGGTGATTTGCAGTCGAAGGTTGATCCTTACTTACGCCCGCTGTACGATGCGTTGTCTGAAATGTTTGGACTTGAAAATTACCAAAAACTAATGGAAAAAGGCGTTATCGAAGTTGCTCCGCTTGCCTATATGCGCGGACGTACGCTAAACAACGCTTTTATAATTCTCGACGAAGCGCAAAACTGCACGAAAGAACAGATGAAGATGTTTTTAACGCGCATGGGCGAAGGTAGTCGTATGGTTATTACGGGCGACGTTACACAAATCGATTTACCCGACGGTAAAACGAGCGGGCTTAAACACGCCGTGTCTGTTTTGCAAGGAATCGAAGGTATCGCAATTTGCAATCTTACCTATAAAGACGTTGTGCGACATCCCCTTGTAATGCAAATTATAAAGGCTTACACCAAAGCCGAAGAAAAACAGAAAAATCGCCGATAATTGACCTATAGGCACACTTTCTATTTGTCAAACGCTTTAAAAACCGATTAAAAACGCGTTAAATAAACGCCTTATTAGTCGCTAAACAATAAAAATCAAATAACACAAAAGTATTAGAGAGGACGTTATGTTTTTTCAAAATAAGAAACACAAACCGTGGAAAAGCAGAGATTACTTCTTTTCCATCTTGCAATTTATAATTCACGCAATCGTTATAATAGGTCTGTTTGCATTGACAATCGTAATGTACAAAGGCGGAAACGGTTTTGTAAATTACGTTAAGGATAAAGAAACGCTTTTAAAATGCATTTACTGCATTATAGCCATCTTTATTTTGGCGGGCGCGATTTACCTTTATTATTTTTTTGAATTCAGGGATTACCTTATTCGCGCTAAAAATATAGCGGTGCTCTTTATCGTTATCGAGATATCTTATTTACTATGCGTCGTTCTCGGCAAGGTAAACGCTATTTTTTCACGCCCGTCGGCGTTATGCGCTTTACTGATATTGCTTCTCGTCAATTATCGCACGGCGGTTTTTACCAACTTTATATTTAATATATTAATGTTGTTTTCCGACTTTTTGTGCGGCGGTAATTTCGATACGCTCGTAATTTTAGGACAGTTTTTAACGGGGCTTGCCACAAGCCACTTGGCCGTATACCTTGTAAACAACGTTTGGTCGAGAATTAAAGTTTTCGGTATGGGTGTACTTATTTCATTCCCCATTGCGGCACTTTCCTTCTTGTTTACCTATAAAAAGGGGATGAACGGTTTACAGATATTTAAAATAATCATCGACGGTTTTACGTCGGGTATATTGTCGGTCGTTTTAATGATGGCTATACTTCCTGTTTTCGAGTACGTTTTCAATATTTTGACGAACTACAGACTTGCCGAAGTATCCGACCATAAATCAAAACTTATCGGCAAACTTATCGAAGAAGCCCCGGGGACTTTTCAACATTCGCTTGTTGTGTCTACGTTAGCAGAAACTTGCGCTACCGCGATTGGCGAAAGCCCGATTTTAGCAAGGGCGGCTGCTTATTACCACGATATGGGTAAATTAAAACAGCCCATCTACTTTACCGAAAATCAACACGGCTACAACCCGCACGACGAATTAGCCCCCGAACTTTCCACACAAATAATACGTTCGCACACGACCGACGGGTACGAACTTATTAAAAAATATCACTTGCCGCTCATTCTTGCCGACGTTGCAAGGGAACATCACGGAACGCTTCCCATTCAGTACTTTTATAACAAGGCGTTGAAGTTTACCGAAGGCGATTTAAATTTGAAGGATTTTTCTTACGACGGCCCCAAGCCTTCTACGAAAATCGCCGCTATCATAATGCTTGCCGACGGTAGTGAAGCCGCCGTTCGCGCGCAAAACGACCGTTCGAGAGAACGCGTTGAAAAGGTCGTTTCCGCCATTGTTGAAGACAGAATGAAATTGGACCAGTTTTCCGACTGCGAAATTACCATGCGTGAAATAAATATTATCAAAAACGCGCTTATCGATTCGCTTTCGGGCGTTTATCACGATAGGATTAAATACCCCAAAATGAAAGATAAAAGCATAAACGAATTCGATTCGTCTGCAAAGGATTGATTATGGGAAAACTTAAAGTGTACGTTGACGGCGATTTTGAAAAAGCGCAAACAATAGCCGATTGTGTTTATAAAAATCTTAAACAAAAAACTAATTTGTACGTTGAGCTCGATATTGTTTCCGCCGACGAAATTAAAGAGTTAAATCGCGATAATCGGCTTATAGACGCGGTTACGGATGTTTTATCTTTCCCCATGCTTGACGGGATTCGCAATAAAGTCGTTTTAAAAAAAGACTTTCCTTACGATTACGACGAGGACGAAAAAGCAATCTTTTTAGGTTCTATTGCTATTTGCGCAGATAGGGCAAAGGAGCAGGCAGAGGACTACGGACATTCTTTTGAAAGGGAACTATGTTACTTGTTCGTGCACGGACTTTTACATCTTTTCGGCTACGACCATTTAATCGATGAAGACAAAAAAGAAATGAGAGAAAAGGAAGAGCAAGTTTTGCTCGGTTTAGGTA
>CAYNYV010000003.1:0-73630 GCA_964401515.1 uncultured Christensenella sp. | reverse complement strand
TAAGACCCCTTGAAGACAACAAGGTTGATAGGTCGGAGGTGTAAGTGCAGCAATGCATTAAGCTGACCGATACTAATAGGTCGAGGGCTTATTCTCAATAAAAAGAGAATTAAAGCGAATTAGAAAAGAAATACCTAAGAAAATACAAAGATCAAGCCAAAAAGCCTTGACGGAAATGTTTTAAAGTAATATAATTACTATGCAGTTGTGAATCTTCGATAGAAGACAATCGTATTTAGTATACATCAGTCTTTAACTCTTGATGAAGTTAAAAGGTAGTTAGGTTGTTTCAGACTGTTATATAACCATTGCGGTGGCGATAGCGTTGAGGACCCACCTGTTCCCATCCCGAACACAGAAGTTAAGCTCAATTGCGCTGAAAGTACTTTGCTGGCAACGGCGCGGGAGGATAAGGAGCTGCCGCATTCAATTTTTTACCGTTCTTTTTTGAGCGGTAATTTTTTTATGTCTATTCGTTGACAATATATTTTAAATTTGCTATAATGAATTCGTTTTCGGGTTTGCAGATTTTCCTCGGCAGTTACTTCGAATTTTGCATTCTCGTTGGCAAAACTATATTTTTATAGGTGATTTATGAACAAACTAAAATATTTAGGTATAGGCAGTTCGGCTTTTAACGGCTTTATAAAAAAAGCGGTCGATTTTACTCTCGATTCTCAATTAAAAGATAAAGATTTATGGAAAAAATTTGCCGACGTTTTCGGTTCCGATGTCGATTACGAAGACAGAGGCTGGCGTTGCGAATATTGGGGAAAAATGATGCGCGGTGCGTGTCTTACTTATGCATACACGAACGATGCAGAACTTTACGGCGTTATAACTTTCGCGGTCGAAAGATTGCTTGAGAAGCAAGAACCCGACGGTCGTATCTCAACTTTTCCGAGCAATGACGAATTTATCGGCTGGGATATGTGGGGTCGTAAATATGTTATGGTCGGCCTCGAATACTTTTATAGAATTTGCAAAGACGAGTCGCTTAAAAACAGGGTTTTGCAAGCTTTAAAAAAGCATGCCGATTATATAGTACGTTTTGTCGGCGAAGGTAAAAAGAATATTACAGAAACAAGCAAATGTTGGGGCGGTATCAATTCTTGTTCCATTTTGGACGCCTTTTTACAGTTATACAAGTTAACTGGCGAAGAAAGTTATCTGAAATTCGGCGAATATGTAATTTCTACCGGCGGATGTTTAGACGGAAACCTTATTAAATGCGTCGAAGAAGGAAAACTTAATCCGTACGAGTATCCCGCCGTAAAAGCGTATGAAATGATGTCGTTTTTCGAAGGTTTGCTTACTTATTACGAAATAACCGGGCAGAAATACTATTTCGATATTGTCGTAAAACTCTTTGAAAAACTGAACGAGACCGAGCAAACGGTTGTCGGAAGTATGGGATTTACGCACGAACTCTTTTCCAATACTACCGCAAGGCAGACTGAAAGTTCGTCCGATCCGATGTTGGAAACTTGCGTAACTGTTACGTGGATGCGTATTTTGTCAAGACTGTTGCTGTTAACTGGCGACGTAAAATACGCCGACAGAATAGAAATTTCTGCTTACAACGCATTATTCGGCACACTTAATTTCGATATGCTCGACCAATATTCAAAGGAAGTCGAACGCATCGTTTACGGATTGCCGTTTGACAGCTATTCTCCGCTCGTTCAAGGCTATAGGGGAAGATTAATCGGCGGATTTAAGCAATTGGCGGACGGTTCGCATTACGGATGCTGCGCATGCATTGCTGCTGCGGCGACGGCGCTTTTCCCGCTTGACGCAGTGCTTACCGAGGTTGACGGCGTTGTCATAAATTACTATCTAAACGGTAGCGCCGAGGCTGTTTTGCAAAGCGGCAATAAGCTTTCGATTGCGATTAATACCGAATATCCTAAAAACGGCACGATTCGTTTGTCGATTAAAGCAAAAAATTCAGATAAATATTTCGTAAAACTAAGAGTCCCTTCGTGGTGTGAAACCGCAAACGTAATTTACGGCGGTAAAACTTTGAAAGCGCAAAGCGGATATTTTACCATCGACGATTTGTCGGGCAATACTGAAATCGAGGTTGAATTTTCCATGCCCGTAAGATATGAACGCCTTAACGGAAAAACTGCCTTCTTGCGCGGTCCGTTGGTGCTTGCGCGTGACGAAAACAAGGAAAATCGCAAAATCGATTTCGAAAAGGAATGTGAACTTGTGAAAGACGAAAACGGTAGCTTTGCTATCGATGAATTAGAACCTTACGGCGACGAATACTATCGTTGCTCTGTTAAAACGTCTGACGGCGACGTTTGGATTTTGTCCGATTACGCTCAATGCGGCAAAAATTGGACGGATGAGTATAAAGATTTAAGCGTTTGGTTCCGTATTAAGTAACTTATATATATTTTTGCTTTATATTTTTAAACTGCGTAGACTATTTTACGCAGTTTTTTATTTTAAAAATTATAATTTGTTAAAAAAATTATTAAGAATATTGTAAAATTGGCACTCAACGCTTGACAGTGCTAATTTTTTGATGTATAATAAGGTCATCAAATGAGAAAAATCATTTGGTAATAAATTTTAGAGGTAATAAATTATGAAAAACAACAATAATGAATTGGTAAACAAAAACTTTAGAGGATTTTACGATCCTTTCTTCGATGCATTTTTCGATTTCACACCCGCTCAGACAAGGCAATTTCATTCCCATATGAAGACCGACATCGTCGAGACCAAAGATGCTTTCGAGTTAAGTGTTGAACTTGCAGGTTATAAAAAGGAAAACGTAAGTCTTGATTATGAAAACGGTTATTTGACCGTTACCGCTACAAACGAAACCGTTAACGACGATAACAAGAAATTTATAAGACGCGAAAGGATTTTAGAAACTTGCAAACGTTCTTTCTATCTTGGCGATAACGTTAATGCGGACGATATTTCCGCAAACATGCAAGACGGAGTTTTGACCGTAAAAGTTCTAAAGAAGACCGAAGAACTTAAAAAGTCAAGTCGTATTGAAATTCAATAATATCTTAAGTAAATTTGCACCGACGGTAAAAACCGTCGGTGCTTTTGTCATTATTGGCGTGTTTTAACAATATATTATTATCAAGAAATGTTTGATTATCTTTCCGAAAGGATTAAAAACGCTATACTGCGATACGACTTATCCATGCTTACGGAACTTCGGTTAAGAGTTAATAAGCCCGTGGTTATCGCACTAAACGGAAACTATAAAAGTCTAAGCAATATAATATTTACAACAAATGATATGGAATATATGATTCTGCGACTTACAAAGCGTTCCGTTTACGCCTATCAAGATAATATTTTAAGCGGATATTTGGTAGGTGATGAGGGCGAAAGGGTAGGTATTAGCGGCAAATATATTTATAACGGCGACGAATTAAAAAACGTTGTCGATTTTACTTCCGCTTGTATAAGAATACCTCACGAAGTAATCGGTTGCGCCGATATAGCGATGGATAAATGCTTTTCGAAAGGATTAAAAAGCATTCTTGTTATTTCTCCGCCGGCAGGCGGAAAGACTACTTTTTTACGCGATTGCGCGCGTGTTATTTCAATTAATTTCAAGTGCAACGTATTGCTTATAGATGAAAAAGGTGAACTTTACGGAAACGGAAGGTTTAACGTTGGCGATACGACCGACGTGCTACGTAATTGTAAAAAAAGTTACGGTTTTAATCAAGGCGTACTTAATATGCGCCCCGACGTGATAATTTGCGACGAACTTTTTGAATATAACGATATCAATTCAGCCCAAAATGCCGTTTTGTCTGGCGTTTGTATTTTAGCCTCGGCGCACGCGGAAAACCTTGAAGAACTATCTAAACGCAGTTACTTCACTAAAATATTAAGAGAAAAGATTTTCGATTACGCAGTCGTGTTGTCGAACAAAAATCCTATAGGAAGTGTGAAAGAAATAATACGATTATGATTATTAAAGTAATTAGCGGAATTTTGATTGTGGGCTCGGCAACGCTTATCGGCGTAAAGTTAGCGGACAAAAAGCGGTTTATAAAAAACTTGTATTTTGAACTTGTTGAATTCTGTCATAAAATCAAAAGCGATATCGGTTTTAACAATACAACGACGGACAAACTGTTATTATCGCTATCCGACAATACTTTACGCGTTTTAGGTATATGCGGCAAAGATTACGCCGTCGGACAAAATATTAACATTGAGGATAAAAGGCTTACGATAGACGAAAAAGAAAAAATTGCCGATTTTTTTAACGGTTTAGGTAGTTACGGCGAAGAAGGCACAGTCAATATGATTTCTCATTACCGTGATTATTTTTCTAACAAGTATACCGAATGCGACGAAATTTACAAAAAAACGGGCGTATTTTACATAAAAATGGGCGCTTTAGTCGGCGCATTAGTCTATTTAATTGTGGTTTAGCCAATGAGCGTAGATATTATTTTCAGAATTGCAGCGATCGGAATTATGATTACCGTGATATGCCAAATTTTAAAAAAATCCGACCGCGACGATATAGCAACCCTTGTCGGAATAGCGGGGCTTGTTATAGTTTTATCTATCGTTATATCGCTTATTTCAGAACTTTTTGAAAATATCAAGGAAATTTTTACTCTATACTAAATGGATATAGTAAAAATAGTCGTTATCGCGCTTGTGTTTGCGGTAATAATAATATATTTGCAGTCAGTTAATAGGGAAATTGCTTTAGTCGCTGCGATTGTCGCGGGTACGATTATTTTAATGAGCGTTCTCGATTTGTTGGGTGAAGTGTTTTCACTTTATCAAGAAATAGCGGCTCTCGGCGAAATCGGTAACGACGTTCTTAAATTAATAATAAAAATTACGTTAATATGTTATATTGTGGAATTCGCCGTCGGCGTGATAGAAGATTTCGGACTGAAATCCTTGGCGGACAAGGTTACCCTTGCGGGAAAACTTATAGTAATAGTTTTGGCAACGCCGGCAATAATATCTTTAATAAAGGCTATAAAAGATTTGATTATATAAAAATCCTTTTATTTATAATGATATTTGCATTGCTTAAAATTTTTGCGTGCAATAATTCGGTTGCTGTTTCGGCAAAAGAAGACGAAACGCAAAAAACGATCTTTGAATCTATTCAAAAGGTCTTAGAAACACTTGAATTAGACGACATCGAAGGTTTAGCGAATGATTTAGGGCTTTTAGACGGTAAATCGCTTACGACTTTAATTAGCGACTTAATAAGCGGAAATATATCAAACAGCTTTGACGAATTAACTAAAAACCTTAAATCGGGGATAAGCGGAGCGATTTTTGAATTTACGCCTTATATTGCTTCGATTTTAGCTATAATACTTTTTATTGCGATAATAGAGGCTTTAAAATCCGATTCTTTCGATAAATCCGTTTGCTCGGTTTGCGTTTTTATTTGCAATCTTTTAATAATCGGAATAGTTTGCGGGATTTTTTTAAAAAGTTATTCGAAAATTAAAGGCGTAGTTGAAAGTCTGACAAAGCAAATCGAAATCGTTTTTCCCGTTGTAATGACGTTAATGACGGCTTCGGGCGGTAGTGCGAGTATTTCGGTTTTCAAACCGTCGGTTGCATTGCTTTGTAACGTGATTTCAGTAGTTTTCGGCAAGTTTTTAATGCCGATTACCGTGTTTTTGCTTGCTTTTTGCGCAATTAATAGCTTTTCGACAGTTATAAAGACCGATAAAGCAGTTGAGTTTTTAAAAAGTGTGTTTAAATGGATAGTCGGTGTTTCAAGCGTATTTTTTTGCTTTTTCGTAACGACACAAGGTATAGCGGCTTCTGTTTATGATAACGTTTCGATAAAAGCGTTAAAATATGCCGTAGGTAATTCTATTCCGCTAATAAATTCCTTGTTATCGAGCGGGTTCGACGTTATTGTCGCTTCTTGCGTGCTTGTAAAAAACGCTTTGGGAACGCTTAGTTTGATAGCGATAATATGTACTGTAGCCGTTCCGATATTTAAATTGGTGATTTTATCGCTTTTACTTAGACTATTAGCGGCGGTTTTACAGTCGATGGCTAACGATTCGACTATAAAGTTTATATCGGGTGCCGCAGATTGCTTGACTTATTTAGCAACTGCCGTATCTATCGTTTCAATTTGTTATATGGTAACCGTATTAATTATGATGTGTTCCTTGGGGGTATCGATTTGAATTTAGCGAATTATTTGGTACTACTCGGTGCGCTTGCCGTTCTTACTTCCATTAGTCAAATGTTTCTGCCAAGCGGAAAACTTAAAAAAACGGTAAACGTTGTTTTTCAAATTATTTTAATTATAAGTATAATAAATCCGATTACTAAAATAACCGTAAATTTAGACGATAAGTTTGAAAAAACGGAATTTTACGTAGACCAAGCGGCGGTTGATACTATAACCGAGTACAGAGTAGAGGTTATTGAGAATAATTGTCTTAAAGAATTAAACAAACAGGGTGTTTGTGCAAAAAAAGTCGAAATTTTAGCGATAAAAAGCGACGCGCAAATTACAATTGAAAAAGTAGCCGTTATTTTAGACGAAACGAGCATATCCGACGAAAGCGAGCATATAATTATATCACAACGCGCGGTTGGGGTTATATCCGACTTACTTTCCGTTGACAAGGAGGCGATTGGTGTTTGGTGAAAAAAGAGCGGTAAAAAAGTTTTTTTCAAAAGTTAAGATAGAATATCTTATAGTTATCGCCCTTGCGGCTATATGCTTAATCGTAGTATTCTCGGGAGTTACTACTTCAGCCGAAAGCAATGAAAAAAGCGATATCGAAGATTACGTTTGTAACTTAGAAGGTAAACTTCAAAAGAACCTTTCTAAAGTAAGGGGAGCCGGCAAAGTGTCCGTTATAATTTCGGTCGATTCAAAAATGGAAACGGTGCTTGCGACGGTTAAAAAATCCGACGTCGACAGTGTTTACGAAGAACCTTTTACCGTCGGCGGAAAAACAGTCGTACTTACCGAAACTTACCCGAAAGTTTCGGGCGTGATAATCGTTGCCGAGGGCGCGGATAATCTTTCCGTTAAGGTTGCGCTTATGAACGCAACGAAAGTTTTTTTAGATATCGACAGTGAGAAAATTCAAATATTACCAATGAAACGATAAACATAAAAAGTTCAAAAAACGTTGATAAAATCTACAAAAATTAAAATTTTTATGACAAGGAGAATTTGTATGTCTAAGAAAAAGAAAATTATCATTTTGTCTTGTATGGTTTTGCTTTTAGCTGTTACCGCAGTGTTCAATTTCGTGCTGTCCGGTAGCGCTAACGCTACCGGTGACGACCAAGTTACCGACGCCGCTTATTTTGCTCAGTATAAGACTGAAAGAAGCCAATCGCGTTCGGAACAGTTAGTTCAATTAAACGAAATAATTGCTGCCGAAAGCGAGACAACCGATGCGAAAACCGAAGCTTTGAATTTAAAGTTGAAACTTACCGAAATTATCGAATCGGAACTTTTGCTTGAAACTTTAATAGAAGCAAGGGGATTTCAAGATGCCGTTGTTTCGATAGGACTTACATCGAATAATGTGAACGTAATGGTTAAAGATTCCGACTTTACGCAAGAGGACGCCGTTGTAATATATTCCATTTTATCGGACGAGATAAACGCCGATCCCACAAACGTCACAATCGTTCCGATTTCCTAAACACTTTGACAATAATTTTGATTGATAATTAGTGTTTTTTACAAAAATTATTTGATTTCACCAAAGTTTTATAAATAATTAAAAAATATTGTAAAAAGTATTCAAAAAATGCTATCCTTAATTTTTTAAATGTGGTACAATAATCATAGTTAAAAAAAGGGTGGTGTTTGTTATGGCTGAAACTCGTATTCAAGACGAAACAAGTCGTGGTAAAATTACTTATAACGAAAGCATAATTAACGGAATAGTTGCCCTTGCCGTCGGCGCTGTCGAAGGCGTTACTTTAAAAACGGGAAAAAGAGGAAAACGCTCTTTAAAAGATTGTATAAAAGTCGTTAGCGATAAAAAAGGCATACACGTTACCGTAACCGTCGGCGTATTGTACGGTTATAACGTGCCCGACGTTGCGTTCGACATCCAACACGGTATTAAGCAAACCGTAGAGGAAATGTCCAATTACCACATTGCGGACGTTGACGTATATATCGACGACATATTTTTTGAAGACAAACAAGCAATTTCTTTAGATTAACTCCGAAACAGCCGCAGTTTTCTGCGGTTTTTTGGCGTATTTGCAGGTATCGATATGAGGAAAGACGCAAGAGAAGCAGTTTACAAAATACTATACGCATATAATTTTACCGATGAATTCGACGCGGATTTACAAGATGAAGTTTTTAGAGAAGCGGCGCTTAATAGTGCCGATAGGGAATTCGCACTCAGGTTACTCGGTAAGATTAAGGAAAATTACGACGTTTTCACAAAGTCGATTTCCGACCTTGCGGTAAATTATTTGCTCGAAAGGGTTTACCCGACCGATAAATGCGCTCTTTTGATAGGTATGTGTGAAATGACTTATTTTGACGACGTGCCTAACATAGTCGCTATCGACGAGGCTTTAAATTTATGTAAAAAGTTTTCGACCGAAAATAGTCTTTCCTTCGTCAACGGCATTTTCGCTAAATATAAAACTATAATAGAGGGTTCGGCGGAATAGTACGTAGAGGATTTTTATGGCGATTTTAGACGGAAAAAAAGCTGCTGCCGATTTAAAAGAAGAAGTCCGCATAAGACTTGCCGAGTACTATAAAAAAGGTGCTCCTAAATGCAATCTTGCGATAATAATGGTCGGGGATAATCCCGCTTCAGAAGTTTACGTAAGAAACAAAGCCAAAGCATGCGAGGCTGTCGGTATAGGCGGTAAACTTATAAAATTAAACGAAAAAACTACTCAAGAAGAACTTGAACTGTATATAAAGGCTGTGTCAAACGATAAAAACGTGCACGGCGTAATGATTCAACTTCCTTTGCCTAAGCACCTGGACGAAGATCGCGCGACAGAACTCGTTCCCCCCGAAAAGGATATCGACGGGTTTACTACGGCGAATTTAGGCAAACTTGTCGTCGGCGATAAAGGCTTTTTGTCTTGTACGCCCGGCGGAATTATTTATCTTTTAAAACGCAACAAAATAGTGCTTACGGGTAAGCACGTGGTTATCGTCGGTAGAAGTAAAATAGTCGGCAAGCCGCTTGCGCTCGCCCTTTTAAACGAAAACTGTACCGTTACCGTATGTCATTCCAAAACGCGAAACTTGGCTAAAATTACTTCAAAAGCCGATATTTTGATTTCCGCAGTCGGAAAACCGGCATTTATCACACCCGATATGGTCAATTATTGCGCTATCGTCGTCGACGTAGGTATAAATCGTACCGAAAACGGACTTGTCGGCGACGTCGATTACGAAAGCGTAAGCAAAGTCGCTTCTTTTATAACGCCGGTTCCGGGCGGCGTCGGTCCCATGACGGTTGCTTATTTAATGAAAAACACTCTTTTGGCATACGAGAAATCCTTGAACGGACGGTTTAAGTAAGTATGGATTTTTCGTTGAAGTATGACGAATATAAAAATATCGTAGATTACTATTTTGATAGCGTTTTTAAGTCTCAACTCGGAGATTCACGCATCGACAAAGCAGTTTTATATAGTTTTTTCAACGGCGGAAAACGTTTTCGTCCCGTTTTGACGGTTGCGGTTGCCGATTATTTGTCGGTTGACTTAAATAAAGTTTTGCCTTATGCGCTTTCACTTGAATGCGTGCACGCCCATAGTTTGGTTCACGACGATTTACCTGCCTTAGATAACGCCGACACGAGAAGAAATGCTCCGTCGTGCCACGTTATGTTTGACGAGTCGACTGCGATTTTAGCGGGCGATAAACTGTTAAACTTTGCATATTCGACGATTTTCAATTCAAAACACTCGATAGATTGTAAAGCGTTAAAGACGTTCTCAGGCTGTGTTTTAGACATGTTGCAAGGGCAATCGTACGATACGGCTTATTCGAAAGGCGATTATTCGTCGCGCCGATTATCGCAAGAAGAAGTTTTGTCGATTTACGAATTAAAAACTTCCGCACTTATACGGGCGGCGATTTTAGTACCGATTATTTTAGCCAAGCGCGACGATTTATACGAAGATTTTTCTGCTTTTTCCTGCGATTTGGGGCTTTTGTTTCAAATTACCGACGATTTGCTCGATTATAATGCGTTGGTTGACGGTAACTTTGACGAAAACGCGTATAATAAAAATAAGGAACTTAATTTCGTTTCCTTATTCGGCGTTGAAAAATCTTTAAAACTGAAACTTGATTTAGTTTGTAAGTGTAATAAAATTTGTGATAAATACAGCGATTTTGAGTTCCTAAAACTTCTCGTTGATTTTGTCGCGGAGAGAAGTTTCTAATGAGATTAGATGTTTATTTGGCGACGAATAACTACTTCCAAACGCGCGCAAAGAGCGTTGACGCCATCAAAAAGGGGCTTGTAACCGTTAACGGTAAAGCTGCCGATAAACCGTCTAAGGAAGTTTCGGATAGCGACGAAATTGTCGTTATCGGCGAACTTAAGTTTGTGTCTAAAGGCGGCTACAAATTAGATAAAGCCTTAGACGAATTCGGAACTGTCATATCGGGCAAAGTTTTCGCTGATATAGGCGCTTCGACGGGTGGATTTACCGATTGTCTGTTAAAACGCGGCGCAAAGCGTGTTTATGCGGTGGATATCGGTGAAAATCAACTTGACGAAAGTCTTTCGAGTAGCGGAAACGTCGTTGTTTTAGACAACACTAATGCAAGATATCTTAAAAAAGGCGATTTTAAAGAAAGGCTTGACGGTATAACGGTAGATTGCAGTTTTATTTCTTTAAAATTGCTACTTCCCGCGTTTTGCGATATATTGGACGAAGACGCCGTACTTTACGCGCTTATAAAACCGCAGTTTGAATGCGGAGCTAAGAATTTGCCTAAAAGCGGCGTATTAAAGGACGGTAAGGTTCGTGAAAGGGTTGTTTTCGACGTTTTAAACGAGGCGAAAAGTTTCGGATTTATTCCGATTAATATTTCACAAGCACCTAAGTTTAAAGATAAAAATTTAGAATACGTCGTGTTTTTCGCTAAAAAAGGCAGCGAATGCGACATAAGCATCATTAAGGAGTGTTTACGTCAATGAAGGCGATAGGGTTATATTGTAAAAAAGACGACGAACATTCTCAAAGTTGTTTAGCGTTATTTGAAAATTTATTGTCGAAAAAGTCTATTGATTTTTACGATGTATCGAAAGGTTTTTCAAACGATTTATTGAAAAACATCAAACTTTTGGTTGTTTTCGGCGGCGACGGTTCGGTACTTAGCGCGACTAAGATTGCAGAAGATTTGATACCGATTGTCGGCGTAAACACAGGTAATTTAGGATTTTTAACGAGTTACGAGGCTACAACGCTCGATAAACTCGTCGAAGATATTACGTCAAACAATCTTACTTTTTCAAAAAGAAGATTTATGACGATTAAATACGGCGATAAAGAATTCAGGGCATTAAACGACGCCGTTGTTGAAAAAGACCACGTTATCGACAGGGATAGCGGTTGTGTCAGGCTAAAACTTACGATCGACGGACAATTCGTTGACAATTACATTGGCGACGGATTGATAGTAAGTACGCCGACAGGCTCGACAGCATACGCGATTTCCGCAGGGGGACCGATTATGGTTCCTAACGTAGAAGCGTACGTTGCCGCACCGATTTGCGCACATTCCCTTCATTCGCGACCGATAGTGTATTCTTGCGGTTCGATTGCTAAAGTAACCGTCCTTAAAAGTTCTAAGGACTGTGTGTTATACGTGGACGGATTCAACGTTGCGACCGTTGCGCCCGATTCTTCTATTACAATCGAGGCAAGCGATAAATTTGCCGAGATTTGCGATAATACGGGAAAGTTTTTCTCCAGACTTTCCGATAAATTAAATAAATGGAGTAATAACGACTTACTTGAGGTAGACCATGGATAAAGCAAAAAGACAACAACAATTACTTGAAATCGTAACGAAGATTGAAGTTAACACGCAGGAAGAATTAATTAAACTTCTTGAAGCACAAGGCATGAAAGTTACGCAAGCTACGATATCGAGGGACATTAAGGAATTAGGTCTTATTAAGACTTCCGGAAAAGTTAAAAAATATCGTTACGCGCGCGTACACGACAGACAACACGACTCGATTAAATTATTGAGTTTGTTCAAGACTGCCGTACTTTCTATTGAAACTGCGCAAAATCTTTTAGTTGTTAAAACGCTTACAGGTAACGGCGGCGCAGTCGCTGCAACTATTGATGCGCAAGGTATCACCGAAATCGTTGGTACGCTCGCCGGTGACGATACGGTTTTAGTTGTTACTGCAAATGACGAAAGCGCGGCTAAAGTTTCACAAGACTTGCACGACTTGATGGTATAATCGCAGTAATTAAGCCATGTTAAATTATTTGACGATTAAAAACGTTGCCTTAATTAGGTTTTCGGAAATAGAATTTTCAAAAGGACTTAACGTTTTGTCGGGCGAAACGGGAGCAGGAAAATCCGTCGTTTTAGATGCTCTCAATTTTGCTTTAGGACAGAAGGCCGATAAGTCTATGATTTGCCATGGCGAAAAAGATTGTGCGGTTACATGCTCGTTCGATATTACGAACAATTTGTTAGTGCAACAGGTATTAAATGAGTTTGAAATCGAATACGATAACGAGATTATCATAAAACGAACCTTTAACGTTGACGGTAAGTCTTCGATAAAGTTAAACGGCGAATCCGTTACCGCATCGATGCTGAAGCGTGTTACGTCGCTACTTGTCGACGTACACGGTCAAAGCGATCATTTTTTACTTTTAAAGGAAACGAATCAATTAAATTTAGTCGATCTACTCGGCGGAAATGCAATCATTGGTATCAAGGATTGCATTTCCGACTTGTTAAAGCGCATAAAAGAAGTCGATGCTTCTTTGCAAAGTTTGGGCGGTGATGAGGCGGAACGTGCGAGGAAACTCGATTATTTGCAATTTGCCATTTCGGAAATCGAAAATTTGAACCTAACCGAGAACGAAGAAGAAGAGCTTCAAGAAAAAAAGAAGAAACTTTTAAACCTTGAAAAAATTGCGCTTGCTTGTGACGAATCTTATAGCGCGTTATCCGTAGAAGGCGGCGTTACCGACGTTTTGAGTTCTGTCGCACGCAAAATGAATCAGATTTCTAATTTCGGTAAAGAATACTCGGCGATTTCTTCGCGTATCGAAGTTGTCCTTGACGAACTTACCGATATTTCGGAACTTATCGGCGATTTTTGCGACGAAAGTTTTTCGCCCGAAGCACTTGACGAAATTCAAGCAAGGCTTGACGCTATTTCGTTCGTAAAGAAAAAGTACGGCAAAAATTATGCCGAGCTTATGAAGGCTCTCGAAGATTTTAAAAATTCCTTCGATTTAATCAGTAACAGCGAAGCTGAAATTCGCAAATTGAACGAAAACCGTACTAAACTTATTAAAAATCTCGAAGTCCAGTATGAAAAACTTTCCGAAGAAAGAAAGGCTGTCGCTAATAAGTTATCATCGGATTTATCGGATAAATTAAAAGAACTTGCAATGAAAAACGCAAAGTTTGTCATTGAGTTTTCCAAAGATAGCGGCGAAGTTTTGTCCACAAAAGGAAGGGACTTTGTTACCTTTATGTTTACCGCCAATAAGGGCGAAGATTTAAAACCGCTTAGTAAAATCATAAGCGGTGGCGAACTTTCAAGACTTATGCTTGCCATTAAAGCCGTTACGGGTGGCAATTACGGTACGGAAACATTCATTTTTGACGAAATCGATGCTGGGATTAGCGGTGAAGCCGCGCACGTGGTTGCCGAAAATTTTGCTCGTATCGCAAAAGACAAGCAGATAATAGCCATTTCCCATTTGCCGCAAATCGTTTCTATGGCGGATGTCGGTTATCTTATTTCTAAAAGCGAAGAAGGAGAGCGTACCGTTACGCACGTTCGTCGGCTTGACGACGACGGAAAAGTATGTGAAGTTCTACGCCTTATCGGCGGCGATTTAAACAGCCAAGCGGCTTTAAAGCACGCGCATGAAATGGTTTCTAAGGCGGACGTCTTTAAAAAAGCATTATAAATTTTATATTATTAAGTAATTTGCCGTCGCTTTGACGGTTTTTTTATTTTGTAAAACATCATTTATATATTTTTCGCCGTAACTTTGAAAATTTTTTTGCACCATATTTTAAAAAGGGCGGGTTTTGCGGCATAAAAATTCGTCTTATGCCCACGATAATTGTGATGTTTGGCAAATTCATTAAAAAAGTTCCTTTAAAACAGATTATAGTAGTTTTCGTAGCGTTAATTCTAATATCGTTTAATCCTACCGTAAAGGTTAACGCAGCGACTGAAAATATTTACCTCGGCGGTTACGCCGCAGGCTTTACGATAACGACTAAAGGTGCGGAAGTATTAGGTTTAAGTGAAGTCGTTACCGAAAACGGCGTGGTTTCGCCCGCCAAAGATACTGAAATTTTTGAAAACGACGTAATTTTAAATATTTCGGGTAAAGATACCAATACGTTAGAGGATTTAGAGAAAGTTCTCGATAACTGCGACGGAAAAACTTTAAGCGTTACTATAAAACGCAATAACGAAATTATTAAAAAAGAAGTTACGCCCGTAAAAGATTTATCGGGTAAATATAAGTTAGGGCTATATATACGAGATAAACTTTCGGGCATAGGTACGATAACTTTTATCAAGGAAAACGGCGTGGTTATGGCGCTCGGTCATCCGATTTGTAACGAAAACAACAACGTCTTGGACATCGTCGGCGGAGAACTTTATAAATGCAGCATTTACGGCGTCGAAAAGGGCGAAAGGGGAAAAGCAGGCGAACTTAGGGGAATGTTTATTTCCGATAATAAAATCGGTAGTATTTGCCAAAACTTGCCCGTCGGTATTAGCGGAATTATAGATAAAAGTTACGATTTGACGTGCCTTAAAAAAATTCAAACGGGCGAAGCACATTCGGGTAGCGCGACTATTTGGACTACCGTTGACGGCGTTACGCCGAGCGAATATACCGTTTCTATTATTAAAGTTGACAAGCATTCTAAAGATAACAGAAACTTCGTAATTAAAGTTACCGATAAAAATTTAATCGACGCATCCGGCGGAATCGTACAAGGAATGAGTGGCAGTCCTATCGTTCAGGACAATAAAATCGTCGGTGCGATAACACACGTTTTTTTAAACGATCCGACGCGCGGGTTTGGTATAAGCATATCGAATATGATGAATTAACGAGTGTTACGTTCGTCGTAATAATTTGAAAAATCTTTGATAACTTCAAAGATTTTGAAAAATTTTATGTTTTTAGTAATATATAAGATTGTGCTTCCATACTATGTATGGGAGCATTCTGTTATGAAACCGATACAACGTTATATCGATAAGTTAAAACAAAATAAAATACTCGTAATTTTGCTTTCGGGTTGTTTTTTAGCGGGTATGATTTTTGGTGTGATATTACCGAATTTTAATGAAAAAGATTTTTTTAGACAAAATGCGTTTAATATTGTTTGTCAATCTTTAACGTCGGGCGGGAAAGTTTCCGCTTTAGTATTTAACAGACTTTTTTCCGATATTTTTTGTCTTTTAGTAATCTACGTTTTAGGCACGACACTTGTATTTTTACCCGTAAATTTTTTCCTTGTAATTTATCGCGGCTATATTCAGGGCGCCGTTATGTCCGGGCTTTTGTCTTGTTTCGGGATAACTGGAATAATCCTTTACTTATTCATAGTTTTCTTACAAAGCGTTATTTCTACATTCGCTCTAATCCTTATGACGATTTGTGCATATGATTTACATAAGAAAAAATGTAAACGAAAAATTAAAGTTTTCGATTATTTAACGTGCGAAGTCATTATTTGCTTTTTAATCGTGGTATTAAGTCTTGTGCTGCAAGTTTTGTTGTTACTTTTATTTTTAAAACCTATGAATTACACTTTTTAATTACATAAAAACATACCTTTTGCCGACAATATTTACAAAGGAAAAATTATATGAAAAGAATTAAATTAATTATTGTTGCGATTTTAGTGTTCGTATCTGTTTTTTTGGGTGAGACTTTAGTTGTAAATGCTCAAGACGAAAGTTTTAAAACTACTGCAAAATCTGCCTATTTAATGGATTTTGATAGCGGAACGGAAATTTTTGCATGTAACGAAGAAAAGCGTTTACCGATAGCGAGTATGACTAAAATTATGCTTTTGGATATTGTTTTCGAAAAAATCGAAAGCGGTGATTTATCGTTTGACGACAATATTATCGTTTCGGAAAAAGCAAGCGGAATGGGCGGATCGCAAGTATTTTTGCAACAAAATAAAAGTTATGAAGTTTCCGACCTTATAAAAAGCGTTATCGTTGCCTCTGCAAACGACGCGTCCGTTGCCCTTGCCGAAGAAATTGCGGGTTCTGAAGACGATTTCGTAAATATTATGAACAAAAAGGCTAAGGACGAAGGGCTTTTTAACACCTTGTTTTCAAATTGCACGGGGTTACCTAAGCCCGCTCAATATTCGTGTGCGAAAGACGTTGCTAAAATGCTGAAATCGCTTTTAAGACACAAGGATTATTTTAAGTTTAGCAATATTTGGCTTGATGAAATTACTCATCCCGACGGGACGAAAACTTGTTTGACGAATACCAACAAACTCGTTAAATTTTACGACGGTTGCGACGGGGGAAAGACGGGATTTACAAGTGAATCTTTATTTTGCCTTGCAGCGACGGCAAATCGCGACGGCATGCGGCTTATAAGTGTGGTTATCGGCGAAGAAAGTTCGAATAAGCGCTTTAAAGACGTTTCGACAATGTTCAACAAGGCATTTTCGACTTATCAAATTTATAATGCGGTCGATTGCCAAAAGCCGATTGACGAAAGCGTTTTTGTAAAAGGAAGTAAAGAAGAGTATTTTAGCGTATATCCGTTAAACAATCTTACGATTTTTACAAAAAAGAACGACAAATTCGATTATTCCGTTCAAACGACGATTTTTGACGACTTAAAAGCGCCGTTAAAAAAAGGCGATAAGGTGGGCGAGATTGTTCTTTATAAAGACGGTATCGAGTATTCGAGAACGGCTTTAACGATAAAATGCGATATAAAAGAGCAGACTTACGGTGAAGTATTTAAAAAGGTCGTTAATAATTGGTAGAAAAATCTCTTTAATAAAACTAACAAAATCCGAACTATTTCGATAAAAACAGTCGAGATTAGCGCGGATTTTTTTGATATTATAGTACGGTAAAGGAGGTTTTAAGATGCAAATAAATTATTCGCTTGACGACGATTACCTATATTTTTATTTATCGGGAGAACTCGACCAGCATTACGCTAAAGGTGTAAAAGATTACATCGACAGAATTTTAGACGACGTAAAGGAATATAAAACGGTGGTTTTTAATATGAGTGAACTCAATTTTATGGACAGTACGGGCATAGGAATGCTTTTGGGGCGCTACAAAAAACTAAAGAAACGCGGCGCAGACTGTCTTGTCGAAAGTCCGTCGCTTGCCGTCGAAAGGGTTTTACAGTTATCGGGCATTTACGAAGTAATCAAAAAAATATGAGGAAATACTATGAATAAGATGTTTGTCAGATTTAGCGCGGTTAGTCAAAACGAAAGTTTGGCGCGGACCGTTATCGCGGGTTTTTTATTGCCGTTGAACCCGAACGTAAACGATTTAAACGACGTAAAAACCGCCGTAAGCGAAGCGGTTACCAATTCAGTTGTACACGCTTACCCGAATGAATGCGGCGACGTTGAACTTTCCGCGTGGTACGACGATAACGAAGTACATATTATCGTTAAAGATTACGGAATAGGTATTAAAAACGTAAAACTTGCCATGGAACCATTTTATACGACGAAGAATTGCGAAGAACGTGCCGGTATGGGATTTACCGTGATGAATTCCTTTATGGATGAATTTAAAGTCGAGTCTAAACCCGACCAAGGCGTAATGGTTTATATGGTAAAGCGCTTGCAGACCTATAAGGAGTGAAATGCTAACAAAGACAGAAACCGTCGAGTTTTTACGGCTTGCCAAAAAAGGAGATGAAAAGGCAAAAGAAACTTTGATAGTGGAAAACACTTCGCTTATAAAGTGTATCGTTAAAAGGTTTTCGGGACGTGGCGTCGAGTACGACGATTTGTTTCAATTAGGGGCAATGGGTTTTATTAAAGCAATTTATAATTTCGACGAAAGTTACGACGTAAGGTTTTCTACTTACGCTGTACCGATGATTATCGGGGAAATAAAAAGGTTTTTGCGCGACGACGGTTCCATTAAAGTTTCGCGAATGATCAAAGGACTATCTGCTAAGATAAACAAGTATATCGAAGAAGTGAAAAAGTGCGGAAACAATTCTCCTACGATTGACGAACTTTCGGAAAAGTTTTTAGTAGATAAGGAAGACGTAGTGCTTGCTTTAGGTTCTTTGTCTAAACCGTTATCCTTATATGAAAGCGTGAACGACGAAGGCGACAAAAGCGTCGAACTAATTGATAAAATCGCTTCAAACGAAAAAGAAGACGATCTAATCGACGAGATTATGCTTTCTAAACTAATATCGGAACTTAGTGAAAGAGAACGGAAAATTATAGTTTTAAGGTACTATGGCGATAGGACGCAAAGTGAGATCGCTAAGGAGTTAGGCGTATCGCAAGTACAGGTTTCTCGCCTTGAAACAAAGATTGTCGAAAAGTTGAAATCAAAAATGTAAAAATATGTAAAATCAATGATGTTATCAAAGATTTTACATATTTTTATGTATAACGTAAATTCAAAATGAAGATAATATTCGTATGAGAAAGCAAGTCGATAATTTGAGCGAACGACCGCCGTTTGAAAAAGAAACTTACTTAAAAAACACCCCTAAGGAACAGCAAAGATGAAAACTTACGTTAACAAAAATTTTAATAAAGAATATATAGATTACGTAAAAAGCATTGCTCCTAAAACCAACGAGCCGAGAAGTTTGTTTCATGCTTTTTTAGTCGGCGGATTTATTTGTCTTATAGGGCAATTTATTCGCTATACCTTACTATATCTTTTCGGACTTTACGGCGACGAACTTGCCGCAGCTACTTCTATGGTGTTGATTTTTATAGGCTGTTTGCTAACCGGGTTTGGCGTATACGACAATATCGGGCATATAGCGGGTGGCGGTTCGATTGTTCCCATAACCGGTTTTGCTAATTCTGTCTGTTCGCCCGCTATGGAATTTAAAAGCGAAGGCTATGTTTACGGACTTGCCGCTAAAATGTTCGTGGTTGCCGGACCTATAATCGTTTATGGCACGACGGCTTCTGTTGCAGTAGGATTGGTCTACTATATAATAGGGCTTTTCGCCGCTTAGTGCGGCATGGGCGGGAAATTTTCGTAAAGCGGCAAATTTAGAGAAAAAATTAGTGTAAAAGGTGATTATGGCGTTATCAACTGTATTTTTTAAAAACAAACCGAGAATATGTTCGACCTACACGATCGCAGGTCCTAAAGAAGGTTCGTCTGTTTTCGGTAAGCATATTCATAAAGTTATTTCGGACGACAGATACGGCGAAGAAACTTTTGAAAAGGCCGAATGTAAAATTCTTTCCGCTTGCATTAAAGAAACCGTCAAGTCTTCCGGTAAAAAGCTTTCCGATATAAATGCGATGATTTCGGGTGATTTACTAAATCAAATAATTTCGGCAAGTTTCGCTGCAAGAGATTTTGAGTTTCCCTATATCGGCATATATAACGCTTGCTCGACTTTTTCTGAAGCGCTTGCCCTTGCCGCGGTTTTAGTCGACGGCGGATATATGAAAAACGTAATTGCCGCTACGGGCAGCCATTTTGCAACTGCCGAAAGACAGTACAGGTACCCGCTCGAATTAGGTTCGACAAGACCGCCGCAATCGCAATGGACGGTTACGGGCGCCGGCGGCGCGCTTATAACCGATAAAGGGGATTTCCCTATGATTACGTCGGCAACTTTCGGCAGAGTGGTCGATTATGGAATAACCGACGCAAACAATATGGGTGCCGCTATGGCTCCCGCGGCGTGCGAAACTTTAATTACGCTGCTTAAGGAAACAAAAACTACTCCTAAAGATTACGACCTGATTTTAAGCGGCGATTTGGGGGCGTTAGGATCGCGGCTACTTAAAAAATTAGCCTTTGAACGCGGTTATGAATTGATAAATCACAGCGACTGCGGAGAGATGATTTATAACATCGACGAAGAAGAATATCAGGGAGGCAGCGGTGCGGGCTGCAGCGCAGTAGTATTTAGTTCTTACATTTACAAAAAATTGGTCAAAAAGGAAATAAGGCGTATGATTTTTATGGCAACGGGAGCATTGCTTTCGTCAATCTCGACGCAACAAGGCGAGTCAATACCTGGGGTTTCGCACGCTATAGTGGTGGAAACATGATTTTTAGCGTAATTTTCACCTATTTAAAAGCCTTCGTTGTAGGCGGTTTGATATGTATGATAGCGCAAATTTTAATTAATACCACTAAACTTACTTCGGGCAGGATTTTAGTTTCCTTCATGCTTGCAGGGCTTATACTGCAAGCGTTCGGAATATACAAATACCTTATAGATTTTGCAGGCGCGGGGGCAACGGTCCCGATAAGCGGATTCGGATATCTTCTTGCCGAAGGCGCCATAAACGGCGCGAAAAACGGACTTTTCGGCGCTATAACGGGCGGAATGAAAGCGGCTTCCGCGGGGATAACCGCGGCGATAGTTTTTAGTTTTTTGGTAGCGCTTATTTTCAAGCCCAAGTCAAAACTACATTGACGTTGCATACAATAGTTATGTGAAACGTTGTATTAAAAGAAAAATCACGGCATTTTTTATAGTTTTGGTCGCGGTATTTATATATCTTGGCGTATGCGCTTCGAAAGCCGTTACGTCGATAGGCTCGGCGAAATTTCAAGCGGAAATGTCTACTGCAAGTTATTTGGCAATAGGTAAGGTGATAGACCAAAACCTTTTAGGAGAACTGTTTGAAGTATTAAAAGATTCGGACGGCAATATAGTAATGATTAGTTCAAACGGTTTAAAGTTAAACGCCCTTGCGAAAACGCTTGCCGAAGAATGCCTTAAAAGTTATTCGGTTTTAGCAGAGGGCGGAGTTCTGGTGCCGTTGGGGGCTTTTACGGGAATAACTTTTTTATCGGGTAGCGGTAAAAAAGTCAACTTAAAACTTGTTGCGGTAAAATCCGTTAAATGTCAATTTTTCTCGACTTTTAGCGAAGCGGGTATAAATCAAACTAAGCAAAGTTTGTACGTGAAAATCATTCCCGATTGTCAAATCGTAGCGGGTTTTAAAAAAAATAATCTTGCTGCCGAGATGGAAGTTCTGTGTTATGAAAACTACGTAATCGGTAAAGTGCCGAAAACTTTCGTGAACGTTTCGGGCGGCGTTGCGACTACACAAAACGGTTAAAAAACAAAAACTGTTAAAAATATTTGACGAAAAATCGGGTAAAAGTCTTTTTTTGCCCGATTTTTTGTTGCATTTTCGCAAATTCAGTTTAGTTTAATTGACTATAAATATCAATTTAATTATAATATTTAGGAAAAATAAATTAATGCCAACGGCATTGCGAGGCAGTTATGTCAAGAAAATTTACTGAAATTTTGCAAGACGTCAAGGACAAGTTGTCATCGGCGGATACATCTAAACTTCTTGCCGACATCAAAGTCGATTTTTTAGGTAAAAACGGCGTTGTTACGGGGCTTTTAAAGGGAATGCGCGACGTTGCGCCCGAAGAAAGACCTGCGCTCGGTCAACAAGTTAACAGTTTGAGAACTCAAATCGAGCAAATGATTCAATCAAGAGAAGAAGCGGTTAAAAAGCGCGAACTCGATAAAAAATTACAAGCGGAAGCGGTTGATATTACTTTACCTGCTAAGGTTAACGAACTCGGAACCTTGCATCCCATTACTTTAGTCAAAAACGACCTTATCGACGCTTTTTCCGGACTCGGTTTCGTTGTTTACGAAGGTCCCGAAATCGAAACAGACAAGACCAATTTCCAAATGCTAAATATTCCCGCCGATCATCCGGCAAGGGATATGCAGGATACTTTTTATATAACCGATAACATTTTGTTAAGAACGCATACTTCGCCCGGTCAAGTACACGTTATGACTTCTACGAAGCCGCCGATTAAGGTAATGTGCCCCGGTAGGACTTATCGTTCCGACGACGACGCTACCCATTCGCCTATATTCCATCAAATCGAAGGACTTGTCGTTGATAAAAATCTTTCACTTTGCGACTTAAAGGGAACTCTTGAAGAGATTTTAAAACACGTTTTCGGCAACGGTATCAAAACACGTCTTCGTCCTTCCTACTTTCCTTTCACCGAACCGAGCGTCGAAGTCGACGTTTCTTGTTTCGAGTGCGGCGGAAAAGGTTGTAAACTTTGCAAGGGGACGGGTTGGATAGAAGTCCTCGGCGCGGGCATGGTAAACAGAAACGTTTTGAAAAACTGCGGCATCGATCCCGACGTTTATACGGGATACGCTTTCGGTATAGGACTTGAACGTATTGCAATGCTTAAGTATCATATTCCCGATATAAGAATGTTTTTCGACGACGATTTAAGATTCGTAAAACAGTTTAAATAGGAGGCATTTATGAGAATTCCGTTAAGTTGGTTAAATGAATATGTCGATATTTCGGACGTTAGCGTTGAAAATTTGCGTGACGGACTGTTTTCTTGCGGCTTCGAAGTCGAAGAAGTAATCGAAGTAAATAAAAACGTAAATAAAATCGTAACTTGCAAAATAGTTCAAAAAGCACAACACCCCGCAGCCGACAAACTTTTCGTTTGTCAAGTAGACGCGGGTAAGTACGGCTTGCTTCAAATTGTAACTAACGCTACGAACGTCAAAGAAGGGGATACAGTCCCCGTTGCCGTTAACGGCGCGACTTTGGCGGACGGTACCGTTATCAAAAACGGTAAACTTCGCGGCGTCGAATCCTTCGGTATGTTCTGCGGCGGCGAAGAAATCGGTATTACCGAAGAATATTACGACGGCGCCGGCGGGGATTCGGTATTGATTTTCCGCGATGAATTTTCTCTCGGTGAAGAAGTTTCCGAACTTTTAGATATTAAAGAGACCGTTTTCGATATTTCCGTTACGGCGAACAGACCCGATTGTCAAAGCGTTTTAGGCATCGCGCGTGAAGTTGCGGCACTGCTTAACAAACCTTTAAAAATGCCGAATACCGACTTTACGCCTAACGATGTAAAGACCGAAGATAAAGTTTCGGTAACGGTACTCGATACCGAACTTTGTCCGAGATACATCGGCGCATACGTAAAAGATATATCCATTAAGCCATCTCCGAAGTGGATGCAAAAACGTTTGTATCTTATGGGGATTCGCGCAATAAATAACGTCGTCGATATTACCAATTACGTTTTAAACGAAATCGGTCAACCCATGCACGCCTTCGATTATAGAGAATTATCGGGTGGCGAAATCGTTGTAAGGAGGGCTTTTGACGGCGAAAAAATCGTTACGCTCGACGAAAAAGAATTCACGCTGAACAACGATGTTTTGGTTATTTGCGACAAGAATAAACCTTGCGCTTTGGCGGGGATTATGGGCGGATTAGGTAGCGGTATTAAGGACGACACTAAGGAAATCGTTTTCGAAGCAGCCGTCTTTAAACGCGATAACGTCCGTAAAAATTCGCGTAAACTTAATCAACGTTCCGATTCTTCCGCAAGATTTGAAAAGGGGGTTGACGCTTATACTACCGAACTCGGCATGAAACGCGCTTTATCCTTGATTTCCGAACTCGGAGCGGGGTCGGTCGCTTGTACGCTCGTCGATAATAATCATTGTTCGCTTGTAAGAAAGTCCATAGCGACAACTCTTACGAAAATCAATAAATTGCTCGGTATAGAAGTTCCTAAGGATACCGTTAAAAGTATTCTTGAGAGTTTGAACTTCCAATGCGACTTAGAAGGCGACAACCTAAAAGTTTTAGTTCCCTTATACCGCGAAGACGTTGAAGATTATCCCGATTTAGCCGAAGAAGTAATTAGAATGTACGGTTACGACCACATTAATTGTACCCTTTTAAAGGACGCCGAAATTACACACGGCGGTCGTAACTTCGCACAGACTAAGGAACAAGCGGCTAAAGACTATTTGCGTTTTAACGGCTTTAACGAAGTTATAACTTATTCTTTTGTTTCGCCCAAAGATTACGCTGTTTTCGGGCTTGAAGACCGTCTTAACGACGCTATTAAGTTGAAAAATCCGCTCGGCGAAGATTTAAGCGTAATGCGTACGACTTTATTGCCGTCCGTTGTTGACGCCGCCGTTAGAAATATCAACAAAAAGAACCTTAGCGGAAGAATTTTCGAACTTGCAAAAGTTTATATCGCGAAATCTTTGCCGCTTTCGGAACTTCCTTGCGAGCCTTTACGTCTTTGTCTTGCTGTTTTCGGCGATAACGAAGATTTCTTTACTTTAAAAGGCGTCGTCGAAGGTCTGTTCGGTTCGCTTATGTATAGCAAAGCGCTGAAAATTCACCGCGCCGAAAAACCTTTCTTGCATCCTACGCGCTCTGCCGCTTATTTGGATGAAAACGGCGAAGAAATCGCTTATTTCGGTCAATTAAGTCCCGTTGTCGGGGAAAAACTCGGTATTGACAAGCCTTTGTACGTTGCGGAAATTAATTATCAAACGATTTCCGAAAGTTTCGACAGAACTATTTGCGTTAAACCTTTCTCGAAATTCCCGGCTGTTGAACGCGATTTAGCGCTCGTTTGCGACACGGAAACGACTAACGGCGAAATTTTAGACGTTATAAATCAAGCGCGTATTAAAAATCTCGTTAGCGTTGAACTTTTCGACGTATATTCCGGCGACCGCGTTTTGTCGGGTAAAAAGAGTATGGCTTACAGATTGACGTTTTCTTCAATGGATAAAACGCTCGAAGTCGAAGAAGTCGATAACTACGTCAGAAAGATTTTAAACAGACTTGAAACGATAAACGTTAAATTAAGATAATAAAAATAATACAATGACACAAAAAACGCTGAAAACACTTGAATACGACAAAGTTTTAAACCTTGTTTCCGGATATGCCGTTTTAAAAGGCACGAAGCAAAGGCTTGTTTCGTGTACGCCGTTTACTAATATTAACGAAGTAAACGTCGCTCTCTCGAAAACGGAGGAGGCTTATAAACTTTTGTTCGATTACGGTGTTTCCGGCGTTGATTTTTTCGACGAACCTTCCGATGAAATCGAAAAGGCGTCTAAAGGCGCGCTTCTTTCCTTATCCGAACTTATTCGTGCGGCAAGACTTTTGAAATCGTCAAGGATAATAAGAAATTCTTTTACTTCCGTCGTTGACGATTCTATCGTTTTTTTGCCCGAAATAGCCGCTTCGTTATATTGCGACCAATATCTTGAAAAGGAAATTCTCGCTAAAATTTTGAGCGACGACAAAGTCGCCGATAACGCGTCGGAAAAGTTGTTTCAACTAAGACGCAAAATTAAAAAACTTAACGAACAAATTCGTGAAAAGTTAAATTCGTATATTCACGCCGGCGATAAATATTTGCAAGAAAACATCGTTACCATGCGCGGCGACAGATACGTTATTCCCGTAAAAAGTGAGTATAGGTCTAAAATTAAAGGCTTCGTGCACGACCAATCTTCTACGGGCTCGACCGTATTTATAGAACCTGTCGAAGTTTTGGAACTCAACAACCAACTTCGCGTTACGGTCGTTGAAGAATCCGCCGAGGTTGAAGAGATTATTCGCGATTTATCACACAAAATCGGTATGATAGCCGATAAACTTAATTATAACGCCGAACTCATTCGCGATATCGACGAATACTGTGCGCGCGCTATTTACGCTTACAAGACAAAGTCTGTAAAACCTGACGTCAACGAAAAGGGAATTATCGACATAAAACGCGGCAGACATCCGCTTATAGACGCGAAATCCGTCGTTCCAATCGACGTTCGTTTCGGTAAAAACGTGCATTATCTTTTAATAACGGGACCTAATACGGGAGGTAAGACGGTAACTTTGAAACTTGTCGGATTGTTTACGTTAATGGCGGCAAGTGGATTGTTTTTGCCGTGCGCGGACGATACGCAAGTTTGTTTGTTTAAAGACATCTTTTGCGACGTCGGTGACGAACAGAGTATCGAGCAGAGTTTGTCTACCTTTTCGTCGCACGTAAAAAGCCTTGTCGAAATTACCGACAACGTTTCAAGTAGCAGTTTGGTTTTAATCGACGAAATAGGAGCCGGAACAGATCCCGACGAGGGCAGCGCTTTGGCTCAAGCCGTTATCGATAAACTTTTATCGGCGGGAAGTTACGGCATAATCACGACGCACTACGGAAGGCTTAAAGAATACGCCTACGCGCGATCTGATATTATAAACGCTTCGATGGATTTCGACAGTATGACTTTCGCACCGATTTATAAACTGAACATCGGCGTGCCGGGGACGTCGAACGCTATCGAAATAGCGGCAAGGTTAGGGCTTTCGAAGCAAATTACCGACAGCGCCACGAGTTTGTTGTCGGAAGGGAAAATTTCATTCGAAAACGTTCTTAGGGAAGCCGAAAAGACACGTAAAATAGCCGAAAGCGAACGTAACGAACTTTCTGAAAGTTTAAAAAAAGCCAAGGACGAGCTTGTCTACATCGAGCGCGAAAAACAGCGCATCGCTATAGAACGCGAAAAACTTTTCGCTCAGGCAAAAGCCGAGTCGCGGCGTATCGTTAACGAAAAACTCGACGAAGCCGACGAGCTTGTCGAAAAAATCAAAGATATTTTAGATAAAGAAGAAATTTCGAGTGCCGACATTATTACGGCGAGAACTTTAAGAAACAGACTCGAAGAAAAGAAATATAACTTAACCGATAACGACGAAGAACCTTTAATGTTAAAGCCTTGTCAAATCGACACGGTGAAAAACGGAGATAAGGTTTTTATAAAATCAACAGGTTCGTATGGCATAGTGACTGCGGTGAACGCCAAAAAAAGCGAATGTTTCGTCGCGATAGGCAATATGCGCATGAGTGTCAAAGTTAAAGATTTGTACTTTTCGGAAAATCAAAAAAACGCTTCCCCGAAAAAAGCGTCCGTTAAGGTTTCCGTCGAACCCGTTACATCATTCAAAAACGAACTTAACATCATCGGTAAGCGCCGTGAAGAAGCAATGGACGAAACGATTAAGTTTTTAGACCAAGCAGTTATGTGCGGTGCGACGGAACTTCGTATCGTTCACGGCAAAGGTCAAAAAATATTGCGTCAAGCCGTTCACGAAATTTTAAGAAAATCAAAGTGCGTTTTAGAATTTCGTTTGGGAAAATACGGCGAAGGTGAAGACGGCGTTACAATCGTCAAATTAAAATAAACCGTTTACGTCGTTCGTAAAAATCTTTAAAATCGCAGATAGAATGCTTAATTATGGATAAAATTATATATTTGGACAACGCCGCTACGACAAAGCCTGACAGTGCTTTGATTACCGAGGCGGCTAAATATTACGAGGATTATTTTTACAATCCTTCGTCGCTATACACGGAAGGCAGACGCGCGAATTGCGAATTAACAAAGTTTAAAAATATCCTTTTAGGTAAGAATAGATTTCATAAAGTCATTATAACTTCTTGCGGAACGGAAAGCGATAATACCGCTGTTTTCGGCTTTGCAAAACGCGGAAATGTCGTTACGACAAACGGCGAACATTCAGCGATTTTCAATTCCTTTATGCGCGTTAAGGAAAAGGGAATTGAAGTTAGATTTGCTAATCTGAAAAACGACGGCAGCGTTGACGTAGACGATTTGCTTTCTAAAATCGATAGTAATACTTCCTTTGTAAGCGTAGTTCACGTAAACAACGAAACGGGCGCCATAAACGATATTAATTCTATTTCCGATAAGGTAAAGCAAATTGCACCGAAATGCGTTTTTCACAGTGACGGTGTACAAGCCTTCGGTAAACTAAATTATCTTTTAGGACAGAACGTCGACCTTTATTCGGCTTCGGCACACAAAATCGGCGGTCTTAAAGGAACAGGAGCGCTTTTTTACAAGCAAAACTTAAACGTTCCGCCCTACATCGTCGGCGGTGGGCAGGAAAGCGGACTTCGTTCGGGAACTGAAAATCTTTTCGGCGTTAAAATTTTTGCCGAAGCGTATAAGGAAAAACTTGATGCTATATCGGATAATTACGATTACGTGCAAAAACTAAAGGACGCGGCATTGGATCTACTTGATAAAAATTTGTTTAAGGTTTTATCGCCGCAAAACGGTTCACCGTATATTTTGACGGTTGCCGCTCTCGGATTGCGCGGTGCAATTTTACAAAATATGCTCGACGACGAAGGTATAATCGTCGGTACGGGCTCGGCTTGTTCGTCGAAAAAACCGTTTTCAAGAATTATATCGTCCTACATAAACGATCAAAACGTGCTAAACGGAGTTGTCCGTTTAAGTTTTTTACCCGAAACAAAATTGGAAGATGTTAAATATGCTGTAAATAGGCTAAATTTTAACGCATTAAAACTAAGTGAGAAAATTAATTTATGAAAGACGCAGTAATTATTCGCTATTGCGAAATACATTTAAAAGGTAAGAACAAAAGTTTTTTCGAAAGACTTTTAAAGGAATCGATCGAGCGCGCTTTACAAGACGTAAAGCATTCGTTTAAGTCTTTAAACACTCGCTATCTTATAGAAGATTACGACGAAGCCGATTATCCTTACATACTTTCCAAACTTCTGAAAGTTTGCGGAATACATTCGATAAGCCCCGCCAAAGTCGTTAAAAACGATTTCGAAGAAATACGCGATTGCGCCGTGCTGGTCGCGAAAGGTAAAAAGGGTGAATTTAAGGTCGAAACAAATCGTGCCGATAAAAAATTCCCGATGCACTCGGTGGAACTTTCGCGCGAGATAGGCGGTGTGCTGCTCGATAATTACGCGCCCGATATAAAAGTTAACGTCGTTAATCCCGAATTTACCGTAAACATCGATATTCGTGAATCGGGTGAAACATTGATTTATACCGACGTCGTTAAGGGATTAGGCGGACTTCCCGTAGGTTCGTCGGGAAAGGGGATTCTAATGCTTTCGGGCGGTATCGACAGTCCCGTTGCCGGTTTTATGCTTGCTAAAAGGGGAATGCGGCTCGAAGCCGTTCATTTCCACAGTTATCCTTACACGAGCGAAGCCGCACTCGACAAAGTTAAAACTCTTGCGGGAATGGTTTCCGAATATAGCGGCGGTTTGAAACTACACGTCGTTAAATTTACTCATATTCAAGAAGAAATACATCAAAAATGCCCCGAAGATTTAATGATTACGATGATGCGCCGCTTTATGATGAGAATAGCCGAACGAATAGGCGTTAAAAACGGTTGTCAAGCCATAGTTACGGGTGAAAGTTTAGGGCAAGTGGCAAGTCAGACAATCGAAAGCATTACGACCTCGAACGCCGTCGTCGAAATGCCTATGCTTCGTCCGTTGATTGCGCTCGACAAATTAGAGATTATTGAAATTTCAAATAAAATCGGTACTTTTGAAACATCAATACTTCCTTACGAGGATTGCTGCACGGTATTTTTACCTAAATTCCCTGCGACAAAACCGAAAATGGAAGTCGTTTTGAAAGCCGAAAAAAATCTTGACGTCGAAGGGCTTATCGCCGAAGCCATTGAAAATACCGAAGTTTTCGATTTTTAAAGTTTTATTATATCGAGGTAGTTTATGAAAAAATCAGTTTTAAAATCTTATGCCGATTTAATAGCGCAAAAGGGTGTTAACGTACAAAAAGGACAAGAAGTCCTTGTCATGTGCAATCTCGATCAGCCCGATTTCGTCGCGCTCGTAGTTGAAAGTTTATATAAACGCGGCGCGAAAAAAGTTTACGTAGAATGGGGCTTCGACAAGTTAACGAAACTTGCCGTAAAATACCAGTCCGACGAAACTTTGGGTAAAGTCGACAAAGTCGCTCTCGAAAAAATCAAATGGCGTTCGAAAACGCTGCCCGCACATCTATATCTCGTTTCCGACGATCCCGACGGTCTAAAGGGCATCGATATGGGTAAATACGTTAAGGCGCAGCGTTCCAAAATGAAAGTTATAAAGCCTTACCGCGACGAAATGGAAAACAAATATCAGTGGTGTATCGCAGCGGTTCCCGGTAAAAAGTGGGCACAAAAAGTATTCCCGGATTTGAGTGCTAAAAAGGCGGAAGAGAAACTTTGGGACAGCATTTTGCAAGCGTCGCGCGCTTACGGCGACGGCGTGGAAAATTGGAACAAGCATAATGCCGACGTAAAAGCAAAATGCGCCGCGCTTAACGCGATGCATTTGTCTAAACTTCATTACACTTCGTCGAACGGAACGGATTTTACCGTTTGGCTAAACGAAAAGGGCAAGTTCAACGGTGGATACGACACCACTTTGTGCGGCGTTAATTTCAATCCCAACATTCCTTCGGAAGAAGTTTTTACCTCTCCTAAGGCGGGTAAGGCTGAAGGCGTTGTTTATGCGACTAAACCGCTTTCGTATAACGGTCAATTAATCGAAAATTTCTACGTGAAATTCCAAAACGGGAAAGTAACCGAAGTTTTTGCCGAAAAAAATCAATCGCTTTTGGAACAAATGATTTCTACCGACGAGGGCGCTTCTATGCTCGGTGAGTGCGCTTTGGTGCCTTACGACAGTCCTATAAATAATACGGGTATACTTTTTTACGAAACTTTATTCGACGAAAACGCTTGTTGCCATTTGGCACTCGGTCGCGGTTTCCCCGATTGTTTGGAAGGCTTTGAAACTATGTCTAAGGAAGAGCAACATGCAAATGGTATTAACGATTCTCAGATACACGTCGACTTTATGATAGGTTCCGAAGACTTGAAAATAGTCGGTACGGACGATAACGGAAAGGAGATTTTAATTTTCGATAACGGAAATTGGGCTTTCTGATTTCGGTGTTAAATATAACGATAAAACAAGGCCTTACGTAAAGACTAAATTACGTAAAGCCTTGTTTTTATTTCGGATGATATAGTTTTTTGATTTGATACTTGGGTTGGCAAGTAAGGTTAATGCCGAGTTTTTTAAAGACTTTTTCGTCGACTTGGGATAATATGACGGAAGAATGTACTTCGCAACCTTTAAGTTTATCTAACTCATCCATCGCAAGTTGGACGTTTTGACTTCTTTGCGAAGCGATTGAAAGGGCTATAAGCAATTCGTCGGTATGAAGCCTCGGATTGGAATTTTTCAAATGTCCGACTTTAAGGTTTTGTATGCACTTGATTATGGACGGAGAAATAAGATCGACGCTGTCGTCGATGTTCGCAAGGTATTTTAACGCGTTTAATAAAAGTGCCGAACTTGCGCCGAGTAAGGAGGACGTTTTACCCGTTAAGATTTTGCCGTCGCTTAGCTGAATGGCGCATGCGGGCTGTCCGTCGGTTTGAATTTCTTTATCGAGCGCTGCTTGTATTACGGGGCGTTCGTCAAGGGTAATGTTTGCTTGTTGCATCAAAAGTTCGATTTTTCTTACGGCTTGATTGCTTGCTTCGCCACGGACTTCCGCGCACTTTGCCGATAGGTATCGTCTTATGATTTCCTGACGTGCGGCGTTTTCGCAGACTTCGTTGTCGTCGATGCAAAATCCCGCCATGTTTACGCCCATATCGGTGGGTGATTTATAAGGGGAATTTTCTAAAATCTTTTTAAATATCGCGTCTAAAACGGGAAAAATTTCGATATCGCGGTTGTAATTTACCGTCGTTGCGTTATATGCTTCCAAGTGAAACGGATCTATCATGTTAACGTCATCGAGGTCTGCGGTCGCGGCTTCGTATGCAAGATTGACGGGGTGCTTTAAAGGCAAGTTCCAAACGGGAAAGGTTTCGAATTTCGCATATCCGGCCTTTATTCCGCGTAAATTTTCGTGGTAAAGTTGGGATAGGCAAGTAGCCATTTTGCCGCTGCCGGGACCTGGCGCAGTTATGATTATAAGTTGGCGGCTCGTTTTGATATACTCGTTTTTGCCGTAACCGTCGTCGCTGACGATTAAATCTACGTTCGCGGGGTAGCCCGAAATCGGGTAATGAAGATATACCGATAGACCTTTGCTTTCCAAATATCTTTTAAAATTGATTGCGGCGGGCTGCTCGGTAAACCGTGTGATTACAATACTCCCGACAAACAAATCGAGCGCTTTGAAAGCGTCCAAAAGCCTTAAAACGTCGAGGTCGTAGGTTATTCCCAAGTCGCCGCGGACCTTATTTTTTTCGATGTCGTCGGCGTTTATGACGATAACTAGTTCGGCTTTGTCTTTCAAACTCAAAAGCATTTTTAATTTGCTGTCGGGTTCGAACCCCGGCAACACGCGCGAAGCGTGAAAGTCGTCGAAAAGTTTTCCGCCGAATTCAAGATAAAGTTTTCCGCCGAATTGCTCGATTCTTTCGGAAATTTTTTCCGATTGCAATTTTATGTATTTATCGTTATTGAACCCTGTTTTCATAGTGCACTCCCAAAAAATTACGAAAATATTGTAACAAATTTATTGTCGAATAACAAGCGTGTAAGGGCATGTTTCCGGTAATTTTTTAAATATTTTTATCTCGCTTCATATCGCGCGAAAATCCTTGCTAATCTTTTGGGCTTGTGATATAATTAATTAACTATGAAATACATTGAATTGACCGTACATACGACCGACGAAGCCGAAGAACTCGTCAGCGATATTTTTTGGAACTATACAAGTTACGGCGTTGCCGTTTCGTCTTTAAAGGACGTTATCGAGTTAACCGAACTAAGAAGCGATACTTTCGATTATATCGACGATGCGCTTATGACGGGTTTTAACGGCGTTTCGCTTGTCAAAGGATATTTTGACATTGAAAACGCGAATGACAAAAAAGCACTTATTATGCGTGATTTGGAAACATTGAAAAATAACGCAAAGGGGATAATCGACCTCGGAACGCTTGAAATGATAGAACGTGTAGTCGACGGAGACGATTGGATAGAGGTTTGGCGTAAACATTACAGACCTATTAAATTCGGTAAAATCACCGTGTGTCCTCGTTGGGTTAAGTGCGACGAGAACGAGTATACCGTTTATATAGATTCAAACGCGGCGTTCGGTACGGGAGAACACGAAACGACTTCGATGTGCGTCGAGTTTGTCGAAAAATACATTAAAAGCAATTTGACCGTCGTCGACGTAGGAACGGGTTCGGGAATATTGGGAATTTCCGCCGCGAAACTCGGCGCTAAAACGGTAGTTATGACCGACGTTGACAACGTTGCGGTCCAAGCGGCTAAGCACAACGTTCGACTAAACTGTGTTGAAAATATTTGTTCCGTCTATAATACCAATCTGTTAGAAGGTGTAAAAATATGCGGCGATATCGTTGTTGCAAACATTACCGCCGATATTCTTAAAATTTTGGCAATAGATATAAACGAGTACGTCGCAATGGGCGGCGTGATAATTTTAAGCGGAATTTTAACGTCGTTAAAAGATGACGTGATTAAGACGTATCGCGATTTAAACTTTACTTTGATCGACGAAAAAACCGTCGGCGAATGGTCTGCAGTCGTTATGAAAAAGTAAATTCCATTTGTCGTAAAAATATTTAAAATCAATTATTTTATCAAGGAATTTGACAATAATTATGAAAGCCGTAGTGTTTACGTTAGGATGTAAAGTCAACGCCTGTGAAAGTGCTTCTATTATGCAGGGATTAAAAGAAATCGGTTATGAAGTATCTGATAAATTAGAATACGCCGATTTGTACGTTTTAAATACTTGCGCGGTAACTAAGGAAGCCGAAAAAAAATCCCGCCAAGCGGTTTCAAGGATTAGGGCTTGTAATAAAAATGCAAAAATAATCGTTGCCGGTTGTGCCTCTCAGCATAACCCCGAAGCCTTTTGCAAAAAAGACGGCGTTTATCTTGTTACGGGCGCCATCAATAAAGATAAAGTCGTGTCATTAATAAACGAAAGCGGAATTATAATAGACAGCGATAAAGACTATTTTGAAAAATACCTTCCTTACGGTCAACTAAAAACGAGGACCTACATTAAAGTCGAAGACGGTTGCAATAACTTTTGTTCCTACTGCTTAATACCGTATTTAAGGGGGCGATGTCGTTCCCGTTCGATAGACTCGGTTAAGCGCGAACTCGATAATACTTGTTGCAAGGAAGTAGTTATAACGGGTATTAATCTAACTTGCTATAACCATGGCGGTAACGACTTGCCGAGCCTTTTGGAAAGTTTAAGCGATTACGATATAAGATTTCGATTGGGTTCGCTCGAAGAAAGCGTTATTTCGGACAGATTACTTTCGGCAACCAAAAAACTTAAAGACTTCGCGCCGCATTTTCATTTATCTTTGCAATCGGGCAGTTCGAAAGTTTTGCGCGACATGAACAGACATTACGATAGGGACGAGTTCATTAAAAGCATTGAAAAGGTTAGAAAAATTTATCCCGATGCCGCTATAACCACCGATATTATCGTAGGTTACCCTACGGAAACCGAAGAAGATTTTTTGCAAACGCTCGATTTATGTAACGCGGTTAAGTTTGCCGATATTCACTGCTTTGTTTTTTCTCCGCGAGAGGGCACGAGAGCGTTTTCCTTAAAACAACTTCCTAAAAGCATAACGGATGACAGGTTGCAAAGGCTTTTGCAAGTTAAAGCTAAGTCTAAATTCGATTTTACCGAAAAGTTTATCGGTAAAACCTTATCGGTTCTTTTTGAAGAAGAAAAGGACGGATATTACGAAGGCTATTCGCAAAACTATATAAGATGCTACTTAAAGGGTAACGTTATGCCCGAAAATATAGTAAACGTCAAGGTTTTAAAGCACTTTAAAGACGGTGCGTTGTGTGAAATAGTCGAAAGATAGAAAATTTAAAATAATTCGCTTTTTGGCGAGTAAAAAAGGAGATATTTATGTGCGATTGTTTGTTTTGTAAGTTCGTTAGCGGTGAAATTCCTACCGAAAAAGTATTTGAAAATCAAGATTTCATCGTAATCCGCGACATTGCGCCTCAAGCAAAAAACCATTTTTTGGCGATACCGAAAAAACATTACAAATTTTTGTCGGAAATGAACGACGAGGACGCTTTAACTTTATCGAGAATATTGAAAACGTTGTCGACTAAGACGGATTTGCTTGAATTGTCCGACGGCTATAGGCTTGTTATAAATCAAGGCGACGACGCTGGGCAAACTGTTCCGCACCTACACGTTCATATTTTGAGTGGTGAAAAAATGGGGTGGAATCCTGCAGGTAAGTAATTTTAGCGGGAAATTTTGCTAAATATTTAATTTTTGCTCGAAATTCAACAAATATTGCTTGACATCGAGGTTTTTGTCTTGTATAATTTTAACGTTATAAATAAGTGTCTTCGGCAAAGGAGGGGTGAATATGTCAACAATCAGAGTTGGTGAAAACGAATCTTTAGATAACGCATTACGTCGTTTTAAAAGAAAATGTTCACGCGATGGTATCATAGGTGACCTCCGTCGTAAAGAATGTTATGAAAAACCTGCGGTTCGTCGTAAAAAGAAGGCTGAAGCCGCAAGAAAGAGAAATTCAAAAATGTAATTTTTAACGTCTGCTTTTTAGCGGACGTATTTTTTTTGCTCGGGACGAAATTTAACGAAATTAGTCGAACGTTGTAGAATCAAGGAGAAAATTGTTATGGAAGATTTAAAAAATAAGGCTAAGGAAGCCAAACGCCGTTTAAAAACGGGATTCTGGGAAGAACACAAGGATAAAATAGCCGATTTAAAAGACAGAGCGAAAACCGAAGGCATAGACAGTTCAAATATCGTAAAGTATTATCAAACGAACGTCATATGCGAAATCAAGCCGAAAACCGACGAAAACGAAGTTTTTTACAACAAAGTTAAGTCGATTTTAGATAGCGTGGGGGAAGTTAGCGATATTATCGGAAGACTTATCGACGACGAAGTTTACTCGGAACTTCCGTACGAACGCAAACAAAAATACATAATGGAACTATCCGAAAAATACCGTATCGCACTTACAAGGTACAAGCGAGAATTAAAACTTAATTTAAAAGGGTAAATATTTTATAAAAAGCGTAAACGAGTTACAATTGACTTGAAAAAAAATTTCGAAAGTGGTAAAATACCTAAGATGAAAGAATATCTTAATAAACTTAACAAAGAGCAACTTGCCGCAGCGACCGAAACGGAAGGTCCCGTTTTGGTTCTTGCCGGCGCGGGGAGCGGTAAAACGAGAGTTTTAACTTCCCGTATTGCTTATATACTTGACAATAATCTGTGTGAACCTTATCAAATATTAGCAATTACGTTTACCAATAAAGCCGCTAACGAAATGCGTGAAAGGTTGGTTTCTTTTATAGGCGAAAAAGCCGATTCGATGTGGATTTCGACCATACACAGTATGTGCCTTAGAATTTTGCGTGCGTCGGTAGGCAGACTTGACGGTTATAACAAGAATTTTACCGTATATAGCGAAGCCGAGTCCGAACGCGTTATAAAAAAAATAATTGCTGAATTAAGCATCGAAGGCGATTCCGTTTTAAAAAACGCTAAATTTCATATTTCAAACGCTAAAACCAACGATATTTCGCCCGACAGATATTTAGTCGAAGGCGAGGGTAGGGATTTACCGACATACTCGTCTATTTACAAGCGCTACGAAGAAGTTTTAAAAGCGTCTAATGCCATGGATTTCGACGATTTGATTTTAAAAACTTATCATTTACTCGAAGAAGACGAAGAAATCCGCAAATATTATTCCGATAAGTTCCACTACATACATATCGACGAGTTTCAAGATACTAACAATATTCAATACCGCATTGCAAAACTTTTGTGTTCGACACACGGAAATATTTTTGCCGTCGGTGACGACGATCAGTCGATTTACGGTTGGCGAGGCGCCGAGATTAAGAATATCTTAGGTTTCGGTAAGGATTTTAAAAATGCTAAAGTCTTTAAATTGCAACAAAATTACCGTTCGACAAAAAAGATTTTAGATCTCGCTAATACGATAATTAAAAAGAATTCCGTAAGAAGTCAAAAAACCTTGTGGACGGAAAACGACGACGGCGTTAAGATAGAATATCACTGTGCCGACGAAGAAAGCGGCGAAGCAAGGTATACGGTAAATCAAATTAAAAGCCTTGTGTCGCGTGGCGCAAAATATAGCGATTTTGCAATTTTGATGCGCGTCAACGCCATTTCTCGTTCATACGAACAAGAACTTTTGCGCAACAACATTCCTTTTAAAGTGTTCGGTGGCTTTAAGTTCTTCGAACGTAAAGAAATCAAAGACTTGACCGCTTATTTGCGCCTCATCGCAAACCCGCTCGACGACGACGCTCTTTTGCGCATTATCAATACGCCGAGGCGCGGTATAGGCGATAAGACTATTAAAGAACTTTCTAATTACGCCGTCGCCCAAGGAATATCGCTTTTCGACGCGTTATGTTCTATAAATCGGCTTAACCTTAGCGTAAACGCGAAAGTAAGGCTCGATTTATTCCGTCAGCTGCTTTTTACCCTTACCGTTATGAGCGGAACTAAAAGTTTGTCTGAACTTGTTGACGAAATCATAAAGCAAACGGACTTTTTATCTCAATTTGCCGAAGAAACCGAGGAAAACCTTTCTAAAAAAATGAACGTCGGCGAATTTGTCAATTCGGTTGAAGAATATTCAAAGTTCAATAAGAGCGGCGGACTCGACGATTATTTGAGTTCTATCGCTTTGTACAGCGATATCGACGAAGCCGATTCGTCCGATTACGTAACTTTGGCGACAATTCACGCCGTCAAGGGGCTTGAATTTAACACCGTCTTTATTGCAGGGCTTGACGAAACTATTTTCCCGATTTCACGCGCGGTCGGAAGTCCTTCCGATATGGAAGAAGAACGCAGGCTTATGTACGTTGCCATAACAAGGGCTGAAAAGCGTTTGTATTTAACGCGCGCAAACAGTCGCTACCTTTACGGCAACCGCCAATTTACCACTCGTTCGAGATTCGTAACCGATATTGCCGATAAACTCGGTATAGATTCGACTTCGGACAGAAAACAGCGCTTTGTGGAAAACGACGATTTTTCTTCTTCGTCGTTATCGGGTAATATCGGTAGGCGAAGTACGTTTGGCGAACGTAATTCCTATTATGATTCCAAAGAATTCGAATACGGGTATTCGTCCGACGTACCGTCCCAATCTACGGGGATGTCGAATTATGTAAAAACTTTTTCAAGGAATACCCATGCATCGTCGCAAAAGCCCAAAGCAGATATTTCGCAATACACCTTCGGGCGAACCGTTAACCATAAAAAATTCGGGCTCGGTAAAATCGTCGGCGTGAAATCGAGCGGCAATAATATAATTATAGACGTTGCCTTCCAAAAAGTCGGCGTAAAATCGCTTGCCGTTAACCTTGCGCCGATAGAACTTTTGTAAAAGACGGAAAAGTTTACCTAAAAGTGCTTTTTCGTGCATTATACAGCCGCGGTAATTGATTTTTAGCCGCATATGAAAACGATTCGTAAACTTTTAAGAGGCTTTTTATGGAAAGGATGAAAGAACTTGTCACAATTTTAAATCGTTACGGTTATGAATATTACGTGCTCGATAACCCTACTGTTTCCGACGGCGAGTACGATAGGTTGTACGACGAATTAAAACGGCTCGAAGCGGAAAGCGGAATCGTTTTACCCGATTCGCCGACACATAGGGTTGGCGGTGAGCCTATTTCCGCCTTTTCGAAGCATCAACATATTTCAAGGCTTTACAGTCTTGATAAAGCAGTTACTTACGAGCAATTATCTTCTTTTGTCGAACGCATTTTAAAGTCGGAAAACCCCGATACAATGTATACCGTCGAGTATAAATTCGACGGGCTTACTATGTGTTTGACATACGAAAACGGTTATTTTGTCCGTGCAACGACGCGCGGCAACGGCGAAGTCGGCGAAGACGTAACCGCTCAGGTAAAAACGATAAAAACCTTTCCGCTTTCCATACCGTACAAGGGGCGCCTCGAAGTAAAAGGCGAGGCGATAATAAGGCTTTCCGTTTTGGAAAAATACAATAAAACGGCAACGCAAGTGTTGAAAAACGCCAGAAACGCCGTCGCCGGCGCGATAAGAAATCTCGACCCCAAAATTACGGAAAAACGTAAGCCCGAAATTTATTTTTACGACATAAATTATATAGAAGACGACTCGATAAGGTCTCAAACCGAAGCCGTTGAATTTTTAAAAAACAACGGATTTAAAGTTTTCGATTATTTAAGAATTTGCGCAAACTTAGACGAAATACTTCAAGCCGTTTCGGAAATAGAAACAAACCGCAAAAAGCTCGACGTTTTGACAGACGGCGTTGTAATTAAGGTTAACGATTACGACGTACGCGAAGAATTAGGCAGCACGGAAAAATTCCCCCGCTGGGCAATTGCTTTTAAGTTCGAGGCGGAAGAGGTTACGACCTTGCTAAAAAAGATAACTTGGCAAGTGGGACGTACGGGTAAGTTGACGCCCCTCGGACACTTGGAACCCGTCGAACTCTGCGGCGTTACGGTAAGAAAGGCTACCCTTAACAATTACGGAGATATCGAAAGAAAAAATATACGTATACCTTGTAGAGTTTTAGTAAGACGATCAAACGAAGTCATTCCCGAAATTTTAGGTTCGACGGAAATTTTCGATGACAGTAAAATCCCCGAAAAACCTATGGTTTGTCCATACTGTAATTCTACAATCAAAGAAGTCGGCGCAAATATTTTTTGTCCTAACTTAGAGTGTAAACCCCGTGTTGTCGGGCTTTTAGCAAACTTCGCTTCGAAAGACGCTATGAATATCGAAGGGGTTTCCGAAATGACGGCGGCACTTCTTTACGACACTTACGATTTAAGGCGTTGTTCGGATATTTATAAACTCGGTTACCAAGAAATTTTTTCGTTAGAAGGTTTTAAAGAAAAGCGTGCCGCAAATTTCATATCTTCGGTAGAAAAATCCAAACATTGTTCGCTCGAAAATTTTATTTACGCCCTTTCAATCGACGGCATAGGTAAAAAGACTGCTAAAGATTTGGCAAAACGATTTAAATCGCTCGAAAATTTAAAAAACGCTACCTTATTGGAACTGCTTTCTATGAGCGAAATAGGCGATGTCCTTGCGTATAACGTTACCGAATTTTTCTCCGACGAAAACAATCTGAAAGAGATCGATGCTTTACTTGACGCGGGCGTAATGCCTTACTATAACGATAACGTCGTTAGCGATAAACTCGGCGGTAAAAAGTTCGTGTTGACCGGTACTTTACAAAATTTTAAACGTAGCGAAGCACAAAAAATCATTGAAAGTCTTGGCGGTGAAGTTATGAGTTCTGTTTCAAAACTTACCGACGTCGTTGTTGCCGGCGATGAAGCGGGAAGCAAATTAGATAAGGCTCGCGCCCTAAATATCACGATAATCGATGAAGACGAATTTAAAAAATTGATTACAAACGATTAAGTCGGTTGAAAAACGCTTGCCATTTTTAAATATATATGCTATTATATATTTTAGCAAAAGAGGTGTCTTATGCAAAGTATGACCGGCTACGGTAAAGCCGAATATAGTTGCGGCGGGTTATATCTTCTTGTAGAACTCCGTACCGTAAACAACAGATTTTTAGATATTGTGCCGAAATATCCGCGTGCTTTTTTAAAGTACGACGATTTAATGCGTAAAACTATTTCGTCAAAAATTGCGCGTGGCAGAGTGGAACTTTTCGTTACTTTAAAAGACGTAAGGGAAGGTTGCAAAAATTACGTTGTGGATTTCGGGCTTGCAAAAGGGTATTACGACGCGTATACGTCGCTTAAAAATCAATTTAAAGATTTAAACGACGATTTATCGCTTACAAGTTTAATCCGTCTACCCAACGTCGTTACCCAAGAAGGAGAAACCGACGATACTTTGTATGAAGAAGTTTTGGTATCTACTTTAAACGCCGCTTTGGATAATCTTAACGCTATGCGCAAAACAGAAGGCGATAAACTTAAAAACGACCTTTTGGCACGAATGGATACGGTCGAAAGTTTAGTCGGAAAAATTGCTTTGCGTGCTCCCGTTATTAAAGACCTTTATCGCGTAAAACTTCAAGAAAAAATCGTCGAAGCGTTAGGCGACGTAAAGTACGACGAAACCCGTCTTTTGCAAGAAGTAGCGATTTTTGCAGATAAATCCAATATCGACGAAGAACTTACAAGGCTTAATTCCCACATTTCGCAATACCGCACGATTGTCGGCGGCGAAAACGCCGGTAGAAAGTTAGATTTTCTCGTTCAAGAATTTAACAGAGAAACGAATACGGTTTGCTCTAAATCAAACGACCTTGAAATTACCGACTGCGCATTAAAACTTAAATGCGAAATCGAAAAAATCAGAGAACAAATACAGAACATTGAGTAGTTTATAACTATTTTCGGAGGATATATTATTATGATACATGAACCGCCTATCGATACTTTAGCCGAGAAAATCGGTTCCAAATACGCACTATGCGTAGTTGCAAGCAAACGCGCGCGCCAAATTTTGGACGGCACGCTTGTTAGCGGTACTCAAGATTTTTCTGAAAACGAAAAACCTTTATCCGTTGCTTCGGAAGAAATTTACGAAGGCAAAATTACTGCAACAAAATATTAAAGCGCGCATGTTCATAGCAAAATCTGCTATGAACATATTTTTCTTTAATTAATCCTATGATAGCACAAGTAATCGTTGACATTGCCACGAGCGAAGTAGATAGAATATTCGATTATTCTTGCACCCGAGATTTAACTTTGGGGTGCCGCGTCGTCGTGCCTTTCGGTAATATGAAAATCGAAGGCATAGTCATAGGTTTAAAGGAAAAATCCGATTACGAAAAGGGCGTTAAACCGATTTTAAGGGTAGTAGATCAAACGCCCGCGATTACAAAAGAAAATTTGTCGCTAATGTACTTTATGCGCGACAAATATCATATTCCGTGCGCGCTTGCCTTACGTCAGTTTTTACCGACGGAAATGCGAAAGGGAAAAGTAAGGGAAAAGTTGGTAAAAGTCGCTAAACTTAATCCCGATTTTTCGGTTTCGGATATAATTTCCTCGTTAAGAAAAGGTTCGAAAGCCCAAATAGGGGTTATCGAATATATGTCGGACGGTAAAGAAGCTTCGGTTTCTACGCTTAACAAACTCTACGGTAATTCTGCTGTTTCGAAACTTATTTCGCTCGAATATCTTTTAACCGAGGAAGTAAGATTAAATCGTTCGCCTTACGAAGCCGTAGAGCCTTCTCATAAAGACGTCGAACTTGTGAAAGACCAGATATCTGCCATAGATTCAATTTTGACTACCGATAAAACGGTTACGCTTTTGCACGGCGTAACGGGAAGCGGTAAGACCGAAGTATATTTGCGCCTTATAAAAAATGCTCTCGATCAAGGAAAAACGGCGATAATGCTTGTGCCGGAAATATCGCTCACCCCGCAAATGTTGCGGCAATTGCGCGCCGCTTTCGGCGATAACGCCGCAATTTTACATAGCGGACTCAGTGCGGGCGAAAAATTCGACGAATGGTGGAGGCTGAGGTCGGGCGAAGCAAAAGTTGCGGTCGGCGCAAGATCCGCGGTTTTCGCACCCCTCGAAAATCTCGGAATAATCATAATCGACGAGGAACACGACGGCAGTTATTTAAGCGAATCGAGTCCGCGTTACGACACCCAAGACATCGCAAAATTCAGAGCCGAATATAACGGTTGTAAATTGGTCTTAGGTAGCGCAACACCGTCTGTTACCACTTATTTAAAGGCAAAAAAGGGCGAATATAATTTAGTTTCGATGCCCGAAAGAATAAACAAAAGACCGCTCCCCGAAATGATTATCGCTGATATGCGCAAGGAAATACGGCGCGGAAACAATTCGGCTTTTTCGACGGCTTTACAGGACGAACTTAAGAACTGTTTGGATAACGGAAAACAAGCGATAATATTTTTAAACAGACGAGGGTATTCTCAAAGAATCGTTTGCCGAGAATGCGGCTATATAGCGCGTTGCGAAAATTGCGATATTGCGCTTAACTACCATTCCGTAGGTAATATTTTAAAGTGCCACTACTGCGGCGCTACCTATAAAATGCTCGACGCGTGTCCCGAATGCGGAAGTATTCATATAAACTATTACGGCACGGGTACCCAAAAGGTCGTAAACGATTTAAAAAGTCTTTTCCCGAACGCGCGAATACTTCGAATGGACAACGATACGACTTCGACTAAAGAAGGACATTTTAAAATATTGTCACAGTTTTCTAAGCACGAAGCCGATATTTTAGTAGGTACGCAGATGATAGCCAAAGGACACGATTTCCCTTCGGTTACTCTCGTAGGTATTCTCGACGCCGATATGAGTTTGCTGTTCGCCGATTTTCGAAGCGGCGAAAGGACTTTCCAACTTTTGACGCAAGTTGCGGGAAGAAGCGGCAGAGCGGAAGAAAAAGGCGTGGTTGTGTTACAGACGTACCAACCCGATAACGCTATACTTAAATATGCGGCAAACTACGATTATCACGGATTTTTTGAAAGAGAAAACTCTTTGCGCCGCGCTACTTTGTATCCGCCGTATGCTGTGATTTTGCGCGTTATGATAGAAAGCGAAGACGACGAACTTGCTTTAAACGCTTTGAAAGCTGTAAACGAAAAACTTTACGAACTTTATCTTAAAAACAACGACAAATTTTTGTTTTACAATAAAATGAAATCTCCCATAAAGAGGTTGAAAAACAAGTACCGCTATCAGGTGCTTATGAGAATAAAAGAAGGAAATGACTCCTTAATCGACGAGGTATACGCTTTGGCTTTGCCCGAAAAGACCAATAAAACCCTTGTGTATATCGAAATCAATCCGTCGAATTTGAGTTAGGTGATTAATTATGGCTGTGAGAAAAATCGTGCAACTCGGCGATCCCGTTTTAAGAAGCAAATCTTTACCCGTAACCGAGTTTGACGAAAATTTACATCGACTTTTAGACGATATGAAGGACACCCTTTACGATGCCGAAGGCGCGGGGCTTGCCGCCGTTCAAGTCGGCGTACTTAAAAGGATGTTTTTAGTCGCCGTAGAAGAAGGTTATTTTGAATTTATAAACCCCGTTATGCTAAAAACTGTCGGTAAACAAAACGGCAAAGAAGGCTGTCTTTCCGTTCAAGGAAAATACGGCGAAGTCGAAAGACCTAATAAAGTCGTTATAAAGGCGCAAGACAGATACGGTAAGCAATTTAAACTTACCGCATACGAATTTTTCGCGCGCGCTATTTGCCATGAATACGACCATCTCGACGGTATTTTATATATAGACAAAGCAACTAATATCGAGGTGTCAAATTGAAAGTAATATTTTTAGGAACGCCTTCTTTTGCCGTTCCGTCGTTAAACGCCTTAATTAAATCAAATCATCAATTACTTGCCGTGGTAACGCAGCCCGACAAGAAGATCGGTCGCGAACAAAAAATCGCTTTTTCGCCTGTAAAGCAATTAGCGCTCGATAACGGCGTTAAAGTTTTACAATATAATAAAATACGCTTGGAAGGCGTCGACGAATTAAAATCGCTTAATCCCGATATTATGGTTAGTTGCGCTTACGGACAGATTTTGTCGAAGGAAATCATCGATATCGCTCCGCACGGTATAATCAACGTGCACGGTTCGCTTTTGCCTAAATATCGCGGCGCCGCGCCTATCCAGCAAGCCGTTATCGACGGCGAAAAGGAAACGGGCATAACAATTATGCAAACGGAAACGGGTATAGATACCGGGGATATTTTATCGGTTGTAAAAACACCGATAGGCGAGGACGAAACGTCGGGCGAACTTTTTGACAGACTATCTCTTTTGGGTGCGGAACTTTTAATTGAAACGCTCGATAAAATCGAAAAAGGCGATATTACCCCTATAAAACAAGACGAACGCTTGGCAACTCACGTTTCCATGATAAAAAAGGAAGACGGACTTATTAATTGGTCCGACGACGCGTTAACTTTATTTAACAAAGTGCGCGGTATGAACCCTTGGCCTATTGCTTTTACTTTGTTTAACGGTAAAATCCTTAAAATATATAAATCTTCGGTTGTAAAAACCAATTACGACGGTAAGACGGGGCAGATAGTTTGCTGCGACTTAAAAAACGGTATAGTCGTTAAATGCGGCAACGATTGTTTGAAAATCGAAGAACTACAACTCGAAGGCGGTAAACGACTTACCGCAAGGGATTTTTTACTCGGTAGAAAAATGTCGCTCGGCGATATCTTATCATGATCATTCTTTTTTATGATTGTTACAGAATTTTAAGCGAAGTCTATAAAAACGGTGCTTATCTAAAACAAGCGGTTAATTCCGTCGAAATCGAAGAATTAAACCGTGCTAAAACTACGAAAATTTGTTATGGCGTATTGGATAAGGACATAGAACTCACTTATTATTTATCCTATCTTTGTCCGAAATCTCCTAAAACTTCTGTTAAAATTTTACTCAAAATAGCAATTTACTGCTTAAAATATCTCGAAAAAAAGCCTTACGCCGTTATCGACGCGACCGTTGAACTTTCAAAAAAACTCGGTAAAGGTGCGAACGCCGGTTTTATAAACGCGGTGCTCCGTAAATATTTGCAGACAAAAATAGATTTGCCGAAAAATACCGACGATTATTTATCGGTAAAATATTCCTATCCGCCGTTTGCCGTGAAAAAGTTGAAAAAATATTACGGCGATTTGACGGAGGATATAATATCTTGTTGCGACCAAACGACTTTCGTACGCTTTAAGTCGGGTTTTGACGGCGAAACTTACTTGAAAAACAGAGGTATCGTTTACGAAACCACGCCTTTTAGCAATCTTTTCTCTGTAAAAAACATGCGCCTCGACGATGATTTTTATAAGGGGATTTTTACGTTTCAATCAATAGGTTCGGTCGCTATTTGCGATACGATTAAGAGTTGTGGCGACGTCTTAGATGCTTGCGCCGCGCCCGGCGGAAAGTCCGTGTTGCTTGCCGAAAGGGCAAAAACTGTTACTTCGTGCGAAATTCATCCACACCGTCTTAATTTAATCGAATCTTACGCAAAAAGAATGGGCGCGACTAACGTAACTCCACTTCTTTCGGACTCTACCGTTTTTAATTCAGATTTTCAAGATAAATTCGACGCAGTATTGTGCGACGTGCCTTGCAGCGGTTTCGGCACGCTTGCCAATAATCCCGACATTAAATTAAAAGCAGTTGATTTTGCCGAGCTTAACGATTTGCAATATTCCATACTCAAAAACTGTTCCTCCTACGTTAAACGCGGCGGTGAGTTAGTCTATTCGACCTGTACTCTTTTTAAAGAAGAAAACGATTATATTGTTGAAAAATTTCTTAAAAATCACAAAGAATTCCTTTTTAAAAGGATTGACAGTCCTTTAAACTATTTAAGAACGGATTACGGTCTGCAATTTTTACCTCATCTTTCTTACGGCGTAGGTTTTTTCGTGTGTAAATTAAGGAAAATTTAATTACTATGATTTTAGCGGATTTATCGGTTGAAAATTTAAAAGAATTAGTAATATCACTCGGCGAAAAACCTTATCGCGCGACGCAAATTTTTCATAACGTTCATAACGGCAAAGCGATAACCGAAATGACAGATATTTCAAAAGCGCTTAAAGAAAAATTGCTTGAAAGTTTCGACGATACGGCGCTCGGAATCGTTAAAGAACTCGTGTCGAAGGACGGAACGAGAAAGTATTTGTTCAAACTAAACGACGGTAATATTATCGAAGGCGTTTTAATGAAATACAAGTACGGCAACACAATGTGCGTTTCGACGCAAGTCGGGTGCCGTATGGGGTGTGCTTTTTGCGCATCTACTCTCGGCGGACTCGTTCGCAATCTTACTTCCGGCGAAATTTTATCGGAAATCCTTGCCGTCAACCGCAAATTAGGCGGCAATATACAAAAAAGACAAATTACAAACGTCGTGCTTATGGGCAGCGGCGAACCTTTGGACAATTACCAAAACGTCGTAGATTTTATACGATTATTATCCGACGAAAACGGCATTAACGTAAGTCCGCGTAACGTTAGCTTGTCTACTTGCGGCTTGGTTCCGAAAATGATAAGTTTAGCCGACGAAGGGCTTTCGGTAAACCTTACTTTGTCGCTTCATTCTCCTTTTGACGAAGAAAGAAGAAAAATCATGCCCGTCGCAAACGCTTACACGATATCGGAAATCGTTGGAGCGCTCGACAACTATTTCAAAAAAACGGGCAGAAGGTATTACCTCGAATATTCTCTGATATCTAACATCAACGATACGGATAAGTGCGCTTTGGAACTTAAAAAACTTTTTGCGGGTAAACCTTGCCACATTAATTTGATAAGACTTAATTCCGTCAAGGAAAAGAGTTTAATCGGCACAAGCGACAAAAAGGCAGAAGATTTTATGAATAAACTTATTTCGCTCGGTTTGTCGGCAACGATACGCCGTAGAATGGGCGACGATATCGACGGCGCTTGCGGTCAGTTACGAAGAAGATATATCGAAAAAGGAGAGAACTCCGATTAAAGGCATCATTATTAGAAGCCGTTCCAAGGAATTTACCGTTTTATCCGACGGAAAAGAATATCTTTGCGCGGCGAGAGGCAATTTAAAAATTAAAGACAAAAAAATCATAACGGGCGATAAAGTCGAATTTTCGGACGGCGTAATAACCGAAATTTTTCTGCGTACGGTCGAAATCGGCAGACCGCGCGTCGCAAACGTCGACGTAGTCAATATCGTCGTTGCGTCTACGCCCGCGCCCGATTATCTTTTGGTCGATAAAATGATAGTCGACTGCACGCGCCTCGGCATAAGCGTTTTTATTACGGTCAATAAATGCGATTTGACGGAAGACACTAAAAATTACGTTTTAAAAAATTATTCCGCCGCCGTTGACGGAATCTTTTGCGTAAGCACCGAGACGGGCGAGGGAATTGCCGAACTTATAAAAGCGTCCGAAGATAAACTTTGTTGTCTTGCGGGGCAGTCCGCAGTCGGCAAAACTTCTTTGTGCAACTCGATTTTCGGTAAAGAAAATTCCGTCAATACAGTGAGCGAAAAAACCGACCGCGGTCGGCATACAACGACATCGAGGGAGATTCATTACGCAGATAAACTTTTTATCGTCGACACGCCGGGGTTTTCCGCGTTCGACGTGGAAAATATCAAAAGTAGCGAACTTATGAATTATTACAAAGATTTCGCACCTTATAACGGCAAGTGTTATTTCATCGGCTGTATGCACGTCAGCGAACCCGATTGTTTGGTGAAAAACGCCGTCGACGAGGGAAAGTTGTCGAGTGAACGTTATAAGCGTTATTTAACGATTTACAGGGAAATTAAGGAATATGAAAAACGCAAATATTAAAATAGCACCTTCGATTTTATCCGCCGACTTTTCCAAAACGGGCGAAGAAGTCGAAAGCCTCGAAACATCGGGCGCCGATTTAGTCCATTGCGACGTAATGGACGGTGTTTTCGTCCCTAATATAACTTTCGGCATAAAGATGATTGCCGACATTAAAAAGCATACGAAACTTCCTCTCGATTGTCATCTTATGATAGTCAATCCCGAAAAGTATGTCGAGGCTTTTTCAAAAGCGGGTGCCGATTATATAACGGTTCACTACGAAGCGTGTAAGGAAAACGCTTTGTCTGTGTTAAAACTTATCAAATCTTACGGCGTAAAATGCGGGGTTGCTATTAATCCGAACACCGAGCCGCACCTTATCGAAAATATTCTTCCGTGGTGCGATTTAGTCCTTGTTATGAGCGTTTTTCCGGGCTTCGGCGGTCAATCTTTTATAGAATCGACGTTGGATAGCGTTAAGTATTTAAAGGGCGTAATAGAAAAAAACAACCTCGATACTTTAATCGAGATTGACGGCGGGATTAATTTCGATACTGTAAGCAAGGCTAAACTTGCGGGCGCACAAATTATCGTTGCGGGTAGCGCAGTGTTTTCCGCGGAACGTCGCGACGAAGCGATTATTAAACTCAGAACTTTATGATTAAGGTCGTCATCTGTCTTAACGGAGAAAAACTTGAAAATTACGATTTTAGCGGCGTAGACTATATCGTTGCTTGCGACGGCGGATATAACCATTTGCAATCTTTCGGAATCGTACCCGATTTCGTTTTAGGCGATTTCGATTCTTTAGGGTATCTTCCCGACGATGCTATCGTTTATCCTTGCGATAAAGATTACACGGACGGAGAGTTAGGGCTTTTAAAAGCAAAAAGTTTAAACGCCGACTTTGTGGATTTCATTTGCGCGGGCGGTAAACGCGACGATCAGTTTTTCGCTAACGTCGGGCTTTTGGAAAAGGCTTATAAACTCGGGATATCCGCAACGGCGGTAACTAACGCAGGTGAAATATATTTTACCGATTCGAATATAGAAATTAACGTAAAAATAGGGCAAGTTGTTTCCGTTTATCCGCTATCGTTTACCGTCGTGGAAAAATCAGACGGATTAAAATATCCTTATAGCGACACGAAAATAAGTCGAGGGGATACGTTGGGTATTTCAAACATAGCAACTTCTAATAAAGTCAAGTTAAGTCTTAAAGAAGGGGAAATCCTTGTTTTCGTCAACAACAATTCTCTTTAATTTGTAAAGTAAAAACAGCCCCTTAAAATTAAGGAACTGTTCACACAAATTAAAGGAGAAAAAAAGGTCACAATTAAATATGTGACCAAAACCGATTAAGCCCTTTCAACGCCATTGCCCTTTAAGCAACGGGTACAAACGTATTCAGAGGATACAACTCCGTTTTTAACGATTTTAACCTTCTGAACATTTGCATTGTAGGAGCGTGGTGTTTTGCGGTTACTGTGACTAACTAAGTTACCACTAAGTTTACCCTTTCCGCATACGCTGCAAACTCTTGACATATTAACACCTCCAACACGTTTTTCGAATTCAGCCTTATTAATATAACATTTATGTAAACAAAAATCAACTTATTTTAATCGGTTTTTAAGATATTTCTAATTTTTTTCTAATACTTTTGCAATAAAAAGCCCGTTTTGGGCTAAATAACCAAAAACAGAGTAAAATTCCTTGCAAAAGAATTTGTTTTGTTGTAAAATTATTGGGTAATAAAAGGAGTACACGCTATGTCTGTAAGCACTACTAATATTTACGGTCAAATATATATATCGGACGAAGCAATAGCCAAAGTCGCCGCACACGCCGCTTTGGACTGTTACGGCATAGTCGAACTCGTCACTAAAGGCGTCAAGGATTCTTTAGGCGGATTATTTGCTAAAGGTCAAAGAATTCACGGTACGACCGTAGTCACTAAAGGTGACAAGATTTTTATCGATATTTCAGTTATAATTAAGTTTGGCGTTTCTCTTTCGGCAGTTGCGGAAACTTTAAAACTTTCGGTAAAATACAACGTTGAAAAATTTACGGGAATGGTCGTGGATACTATCAACGTCAACATCGTAGGGGTTAAACTGTAAGCTTAAATATAGCCGCTCTTTTTTGTGTGCGCTTTTTTATCTATATTTTATTTAGTTGCAGTTTCCCAAAAATATTTCTATATTTGAAGGACTATTATGATTAAATCAATAAACGGCGCCATGTTTGGCAATATGGTTGTTACTGCGTCGAAATTACTTGATAGTAACAGGTCTAAAATTGACGCATTGAACGTTTTCCCCGTTCCCGACGGGGATACCGGTACAAATATGTGCGCAACGCTCGGTTCTGCGGTTAAAGAACTTAAATCTTGCCATTCAAACAGAATGTGCGATATTTGCGATACCGTTTCACGCGCTACGTTGCGCGGTGCGAGGGGGAACTCGGGCGTTATTACGTCGCAAATTATAAAAGGACTTTGTAAAAGTTTCCGCGAGCTTGACGAAATTTCCGTCAAAGATTTTGCAAAGGCAATGAAAACGGCAACCGATACGGCATACGCGGCGGTTAACAAACCTAAGGAAGGTACTATTTTAACCGTTTGCAGGCTTATGGGTGTTAGCGCGTCATCGCAAAGAACGAAAGATTTCGAAGTATTTTTCGAAAACGTTATTAAAGCGGGTGAAGAAGCGCTTGCATCAACCCCCGACCTTTTACCCGTATTGAAAAAAGCGGGCGTGGTAGACTCGGGCGGAATGGGGCTCGTTACTATTTTTAAAGGTATGTTTAAAGGGCTTAAAGGCGAAGTCGTCGAAGATTCCGCAGACAATGAAACTTTGACTCAGGAAACCGTTAAAAAAGACGACCATATCGCACCCGACATTACTAATTTAAGCAGTATCCAGTTTGCTTACTGTACGGAATTCTTCATTACAAACTTAAAAAAGAAAACGACTTTGGCAGATATCGATAGGCTTGGCGAAACCTTAAACGGAATCGGCGACAGCGTAATTTGCGTAGGGGATTTGGAACTCGTTAAAGTTCACGTTCACACCAACGCCCCCGGTATCGCACTTACGAAGGCTTTACAACTCGGCGAACTCGATAAGGTTAAAATCGAAAACATGCTCGAACAAAATCGTGCGCTTCAACGCAAGTACGAGGCTGAGCGTAAGCCTATCGGTCTTATTTCGGTTGCTCAAGGCGACGGGCTTGCGGCAATGTTTAAGGAACTCAATTGCGACCGCGTTATCGAAGGCGGTCAAACGATGAATCCGAGCGCAAGCGATATTGCCGACGCTATTTTACAAGTTAACGCAGGGACGATTTTCGTTTTTCCCAACAATAAAAACATTATTTTGGCGGCTGAACAGAGTAAGTCTTTGGTCGAAGGGCGTAAGATAGTCGTTGTACCTACGAAGAATATTCCTCAAGGCTTAGCGGCGGCGATGGCGTACGATCCCGACGCGCCCGCGGACGAAAACCTTATGAATATGCTTCACGCGATAGATAATGTCTCCGACGGGCAAGTTACTTACGCCGTAAGGAACACCACAGTCGGCGGATTTAACCTTAAAAAAGGCGATTATATCGGTTTAAACAGTAAAAGGATTTTGTCTAAAGGAACGACGATTAACGTCGCGACGATGAAGTTAATCGAAAAATTGAAAGACAAAAACCATTCTCTTATCAATATATATTACGGTGCCGACGTTAAGGAACAGGAAGCGATGATGCTTAAACAAGAGGTCGAAGCGGCTTATCCCGACTGCGACGTAGAATGTTATTACGGCGGTCAATCGGTTTACTTCTATATTTTATCTTTAGAATAATTTTTCGGGAAAAACTTTAACGTTTTTCCCTTTTTAGTTATGGAATTAAAATACGTTAAAGGCTTATCCGACAAAAGAATATCCGATTTAAACTCGATGGGGATTTTTTCCGCCGAAGACCTTGTTAAGCATTTTCCGCGCAGTTATCTCGATATGCGTAAGCAAGTAAATCTTACCGAGGCGGTGAATAACGATTTTGCCCTCGTAAAAGCAATGGTCGTTACAATTCCGACTTATGTTCCGCAAAAGGGTAAGTATACCTTTTTTAAGATAACTTGCGTTCAAGACGGCGAGCCGTTTACGATAATTTGGTTTAACCAGCCCTATATACGCTCAAAATTAAAAGAAGGCGAAACTTATCTGTTTTACGGCAGAATTCGTAACCGCTACGGCGTTATTTCAATGTCGAATCCGACTTTCGAGCCTTTCGACAACAATTTAAAATTGAAAGGCATCGTTCCCGTGTATTCGGTAAAAGGCTGTTTAACGCAAAAGATAATGCGCTCGGTTATCGCTGACGCCCTTTCCAAGGTTAAATTTTCAACGGTAATTTCACAAAAGAGCCTTGATTTGTACGGACTTTCCGATATTGGCGAAGCCTATAAAATCGTTCACGAACCCGATTCTTTCGAAAGTTTACACAAAGCAAGCGAAAGGATCGCCGTCGAGGAATATTATATTTTGATTTCGGCGTTTAAGTTTATAAAAGGCGATAAACAGCAGGTAAGGCTAAATCGGTACACGACAACGGCTTCCGAACTGAAAAAATTTACCGAAAGATTCGGCTTCGAATTCACGAACGGTCAAAAGTCTGCGGTAAACGATATATATTCCGACCTTAAAAAGCCGGTAACGATGAACAGATTGTTGCAAGGCGACGTGGGTTCGGGAAAAACAGCTGTTTCGCTTTGCGCGATTTATATGGCGGTTAAAAGCGGATTTCAAGCCGTAATGCTTGCCCCGACCGAGGTTTTGGCTAAGCAAAACTTTTCAATCGTACAAAAATATTTGTCCGAATTTCATATAGGTTTTTTAAGCGGTTCGCTTACGGCAAAAGAAAAGTCCTTGGTTAAAGAAAAAACGGCGCGCGGTGACTACGATATTATAGTCGGCACCCACGCTCTTTTAGAAAAAGACGTCGTATTTAAAAATCTTGCGTTGTGCGTTTGCGACGAACAGCAAAGGTTCGGCGTTGCTCAAAGAAATAATCTTGTCGAAAAGGGTGTGAAAACCGACGTGCTCGTTATGAGTGCCACGCCCATACCGAGAACGCTTTCATTAATATTTTATGGCGACCTCGATATATCGACTATTCCCGATAAGCCCGTAAGTCGTGCCGAAATACGCACTAACATCGTGCCTAAGACTAAGTACGACGATATGATTAAGTTTATCGACGCGCAAATCCAAAACGGCAGACAGGCGTATTTTGTTTGTCCGAAGATAGAAGGCGACGAAGAAGGTTCGGTGTTATCGGTTACCGAACTATACGAAGAACTTTGCAAAAAACTACCGAACCGCCGCTTCGAACTTTTACACGGAAAAATGAAGGACGATAAAAAGACTGAGATTATGCTCGATTTTAAATCAGGCAAAATCGACGCTATCGTTTCGACGACCGTTATCGAAGTCGGTATCGACGTACCTAACGCAACGGTAATGTGCATTTTCGGTGCAGATAGATTCGGTCTTTCCCAACTACATCAATTGCGCGGAAGAGTAGGGCGTTCCGATTTAGAAAGTTTCTGTTTTTTGCTCACCGATAATTACAGCGATACGGCTGTGGCGCGCTTGACGACCTTAAAAAACAATTCCGACGGATTTAAAATTTCCGAAGCCGATTACGGCGAACGCGGCGGTGGGGATTTTTTAGGAACTCGACAAAGCGGAAAACTTATGACCGATTTAGGCGCTCTTAAATACACGACGGCAGCGATATTCCTTGCGAAAAAACTTTCGGACGACGCTTTTTTGTCGGGTGATAGCGTGATTATGCTGAGAAAAGTTGCCCTCGAAAAGTATGAAAGGCTAAAAAACGTTACCTTAAATTAGAACTTTTGCGACAGAAAAACGCTTGGCGATTTTTATGTAAAATTTTCTTTTTCAATATTGCAAAAACACAAGTTTTTCTCTTGTGTTTTTTTTGTAAGAAGATTATAATATTAGCGTGCGTCGCCGTTTGATAATTAACGCGGCGTTTGATTAATATTTACGGTTTATCTAATGAAGAATAAAATTTTCAATAAAGAATTACTTAAAGACTACGGCGTAAGTTTGCTTGCCGGTTCGCTTACCGCGTTCGGCTTGCATTATTTTTCTCAGCAAAGCGGCTTTGTTCCGGGCGGGATAAGCGGTTTGGCGTTTATTCTTTCTTGGTTCACGCCTAATTTATCGGGCGCGTCCGGTATTTTTATGTTGCTGTTTAACATGCCGTTTATCATTTTGGTTTCAATTTTCGTCGAAAAAAAGTTGGGCTTTAATTTGGCGTTTTACATAACAATCCAGTCGGGTGGGCTTATTCTACTCGGGGAAGTTATCCCTAAAGTTTATTTCCCTGTGGACGACGGCAATATAATTTTTGCTTGTATCGGTTCGGGCGTAATTACGGGGCTCGGGTACGGGCTTCAAATCCGCGTAAACGGCGCTGCGGGCGGTACATATTCGATATCGGCGCTTATAAAGCATTGGCACCCCACCGCGAATATCGCTTGGCTTTCTTACGCAATGGATTGCAGCGTCGTTTTCCTTGTGTTTTTCCTTCGTATGTTGCCGGGCGTAAATATTCCCGAAAGCAGCATCGCATATAATCCCGAAGCCACCGTCGCTACGATTGCTACTATAATAAACCTTTTCTTGGCGAATTTTGTCGTGGATTATTGTCTGCAAGGCGCGAAATCGGGCTATAAATTCGAAATCATTACCGATTCGCCCGAGGAACTTGCTACCGACATAATGACCGAACTTAAACACGGCGTTACCGAACTTAACGTTCAAGGTATGTATACCCACAGTAACAGATATATGATAGTTTGCATAATCCGTAAAAGAGAACTTAGTAAAATGATGAAGATCGTAAAAAGGTATAAAGGAACGTTCTCCTCGTTTTCCCAAGTCAACGAAGTTATCGGCTTATTTAAAAAATAATTTAACTGTTTTACGACAGTTATTTATATCGCGCCGCTTCTACGGTGCATTGACTTAAAATTTAATATATAAAAATATGGCGCAAAAGATGACGATTTTTATTAATACGTTATTGTGTCGTTTTTTATATTTTTATGTAAAAGGGAGGCGAAATTCTATGAAAAAATTAAAAAAATTTAAGGAAAGCGGCTAAGTTGAAAGTTCTTGCGACGCGCCGATAACGGCGTGTTCGCAAACCGAATTGCTAAATCTAAAATTAATGGAGGTTTTTATGAAAAAAGGAATTAGGTTAACGGCAATATTTATTGCCCTGGCAATTTTTACGTCGTGTCTGCTTGTCGCTTGCGACTTCAAAAAAGAAGACGATAAAGACAAAAAATACGACGTCGCAATTAAGGTCAAATGCAGTGACGGAAAAGAATGGATTTTTCAACCCGGAACAGACGAATTGTATTATGAGTATGATTACGACGGTATCGAACGTACTTTTTGGGTATCGAAATACAATTTAGTCAATCATCCGCAGTGGGGCGACAAATGGTTTGATTTGAATGGTTCAGGTGCAAATACATTTACGTCTTCCTTAGGTAAAGTAAATCAAATGTATTACGAAGAAGATCCGAAGTCTGTATGTGAAAAAGGTAAATACTATTATAGCATTCAAGCCGATGCTACTTCAAATCTTTGGAATTTTCGCTCAATAAGATTATTTATAACTGTAAAATAGGAGATGAAATATATGAAAAATAAATTATTATGTTTAGTCTTATCAGCTGCAATGTTACTGTCTGTCGGAATAACTTTTATATTTTATGGTACAACTGTTGTTCGCGCTTCCGCTGATTATAATAATGTTTTTACTCCCGAAGAATATACTGTTAGTGATAAACTTTTAACTAATAATGGTACTTTATCGAATAAAAATATTAATGATTTTTCAAATGAAGTAAAGGCTGCTGAAGAAGATACTCGTTTTGATGAATTAGCAGAAGTCATCCCCGCACAATATTTAAATGCAACCGAAGAAAACGCGGTTTATCAATACAACGGTAAAGAATACGGCTTTTACGTTGTTAAAGACGGTGAATATTTCGATGTCTTATTGATTGATTTTATCTATGAATTTGACGAGACAGGGCATTCGGATGCCGAATACTTAATAAAAATAAAACCAATTTTACAGCAAACTTTTTTACGTATAACCTTAATGAATGGAAAATATTCCTGGAAAAAAGTTGATCCTCTTTTACGTTATACATATTACGTGTCTAATCCGAGGTTTTTATCTGCTTTGAAAAACGAAAACGCATACAATGCGGATGATTCGGAATACGTCTTTAATGCAATCTCGAGTTAATTACGGAGAAATATGCTATATGGACGGCGATGACCTTGTTGCCGAATTAGCAAGTTTCGCATTTGAAAAATTTATCGGTTCTCGAGTTGCGAAGTTGGGTAAAATTCCTAATCTTGCTTATGAAATATATAAAGAAACAACGCATGTTTTTGAAATAAGTCGAGAAGGCACTCTTTCGACTAATAATGAGACAAATATATTTACAAATCAATCGAAGGAAACACAAAAAAACACCGTAGGTGCGTATTCGCGTGCGGCGGGATTTATGCCTACGCAAGATATAATATTATCTGCAGACGAAAATTCTTATGCGGAATTTATTACCGTGTTAAACGATACGAATTATAAAAGCAGGCTAACGTAGATTTGCGAGTTCGATATCGTTCGCAGAAAAAAACCCTTCGGCTATATGGAAGACGTTGAAAACGCCGAGAATTTAAAGTTTTACAAAGAACAAACGCTGTTCGATGCTAAAGCACCGTATTTTGAAATATCGGAAAATTCCTTTGAAAACGATATTTTAAATCTTTACGTTCTTCCTAACGGTTATCAGCAAATTAAGTTTAATCCGCAGTACACCGGCGATTACATATTTACGCTTCCCGCAAATTTGTCGTTTTCGATAAACGGTAACGCGTATGATACTAGCACAGACGGAAAATACACCGTTAGATTAAACGGCGGACAAGTTTATTACATAACATTGCGTAATAATACTGACGATACAGTCAAGAATTCGACTTTGACGTGTAATTTAAAGGCGGTCGGTAACGAAAGTTACGCAATAAACGGATACGGTAACTATATAACGTCCTATCTTCCGAGTAGTAGCGGCGTTTTGAAAGTTTTATCGAGCGACGAAAATTGCACGATTAAAATTTTTGACGAAAATTTAACCGAACTTAAAAACAGTTCGGAAAACTATTGTTATTATAATTTTATCAAAGGTAAGAAATATTTAATCGAGATAATCAATACTTCGGCTACGGCAACCCATTCGTCGTTATCGTTTGAAAACGGCGTTTACGATACTTTTAAGACCGATAACGATTATACTATAGCGCCCGTAGATAACGAAACATATTTAAATTACAATTTAGATAAGGGTTTTTATATTTTCGAATATAAAACGACCAATACTTTTAACGGATGTTTGCAAAATAATACGCTTCAAACTACATACGATACTCAAACCGGTGTTGCAACCGCAGAATTCTACGTATCGCAAGATAACTTAGACCAAACCTTTATGTTTACCGGAAAAGGTGATATTGATTTTAAAATTTACAGCGTTTCTAAAAATTATATTTGGGAAGTTGATGGGGAAACTTATTTAACCGAAACGGCAATTTCCGGGACAAGATTGGATAAAAACTATCCTAATAGACTCGTGATAAAAAGAGGCGCAACCGCAACCGTTAAATTGAAGGTCGGCGATATTTACGTAAATAAATACATAAAGGTAGGTTCATATAACGGATATGATTACGTTCCCGAAAGTTCTACGCTTGTCATAAATAGCGATTGCGCTTTGGTTTCCGATGAATCGAACGCTAAATATTTGCAAGCGTTTTACGGTGAATACGGAATTGCTACGTTGGAGATTTTTGTTATAAACGATGTCGAATCTTTGTCTTTTATAGCGTATAGCGACGACGATATGTACGGACTTAAATATTTGCCGCAGACAAGCGTAAAAGCAGACGTAGTTACCGCAACGATAAAAATCGAAACAATCGGTGCCGAATTTTTATGTTCGCTCGATAGTAACGGCGGATTGATCAACGTTAAAGATATTGTTAAAAATACGAGTATGCCTTTGGATTTTACCGTTACGTTAACAGAGGTCTTAGTAAACGGAGTTCCTATATATAGCGCTAAAACCGATTTATATCATTCGGCAACAATTCCGAGCAACGTGTTCTATTTAAGTCAGCGTTTCAGAAGTGGGCAAGGCACTTCTTTAAGACCTTACATTGTAAGTTGTTATAGGCATTTAAACAATATCAGATATAATACCTCGGCTGATGTATTTTACGAAGTATATGACGATATCGACTTAGGCGACCGTATTTGGACGCCGATCCCTCAATTTAGCGGCACGATCGACGGTAAATATAACGTTTTAAAGAATTTAAAAATTAATATAACCGATGACAGCGTTTACGAATACGGTTTCGTAGGCGATTTAAGAGGCAGCATTAAAAATTGGGATTTCGAATCCGTAACTATTAGTAACAGTTTGGAAAAAACTACCCAACGTTTGTACGTCGGTGCGTTTGCCGGTTTTTGTAGTATAAACGGCGTGATTCTTAATTGTAGGCTTACGGGCACTAATTATATAAACGTTCAACTTTATGAATCATATGTCGGCGGCATTTGCGGGCAAAGTATAGGCGGAATCGCTAATTGCAAGAGCATGTCGCTGTATTTGGACGTAGCTGGCTACGCCGGCGGCATTATCGGGGTTAACGCCGGTACGATTAATAAATGTTCTGCAATAACAGTATTGATAACTTACCATTGGAATACAAATAACGGAAGGGTAGGCGGTATTTGCGGGTATAATTCGAGTGCCGGTATAATTAAGTCGTGCGACGTTACGGGCACGATGAATTGGGATAGTCCTTCTCGCGACAAAACGATAAAACCTTCTTTAGGTATCATAATCGGACAAAATGTAGGGACATACAGCGACTGTTCGGGTACAATGCGACAAAATCTCGATTATCATACACAATGGATGTTACCTAAGTTTGACCAAAGCGATAGATGTTTTAAGGTTGATGGCGGATACGTGGGATATGCCGGCGAGGATTAATCTTTATAAAAAATTAAGTGCGTAAGTTGAACTTACGCACTTTTAAATTATTGTTTTTTTGATTAAATGCTGGATTTTGCGTTAATCTAAATGAGCGTTAGGGGTTACGAGGATAGTTTTGTTATCGGTGTACGTTACCATTCCGAGAGGAAGTCCCGGCGGTCGTTTTACAAACTTTTTAAGAGTGTAGTCGACGAGGACTTTGTCGGATTTTGACGCTTTGCTGTAAAACGCGCAGATTTCGGCGGCGTATAACAAAACTTCGTCGGGGACGGAGCGACCGCTCGTTTTTATTATGACGTGCGCCGAATGGTAATCCTTTGTGTGAAGCCACATATCGTTTCTTTCGGCGGAAGCAGTTAATTTAGTGTTTTGCAAATTGTTTCTGCCGACAAAAATATCGAATCCGCCATAACTATAGGTGCGATAAGCGGATTTTTCTTCACGCTTTTTGCCGTTTGTTTTTTTAACCTTGATTATGTTTGCTTGGATAAGTTCTTCGGTAATTTCTTTAAAATCGACGATAGAGGAGCATAAATCGATTTCGTCATATAAAGACTGAATGTATTTTAACGAGTTTTCAAGTTCTACAATCTGCGGTTCGACAGATGCGACCGTCTTTTTTTCCTTATTGTACTTCTTAAAATAACGTTCGGCGTTTTCTTTTGCAGAAAGATTTTTATCTAAATTAATCGTTACTTTTTCGTAATCGGGGGAGTAAAAATTTTCAAGTTCGACCTTAGTTTCGCCGCCTTTTAATCGATACAAATTTGAAATAATAAGTTCCCCGCAAATTCTGTCTTGCTGCATATTTTTGCATGACAACATTTTTTCTAAAGCGATTTGATATTTTTTCTGTAATTTTTTATCTGCGGCTTTTACGTAGGTAAGAAGTTTTCTTTTTATCTCGTTGAATTCGCGTTTGGACTCTTTATCGGAATAGTACTTGTCGATGACGTCGGTAATGTCTTGATAGAAAGTTTTATCATAAGGAATACTTGTATAATCGATAGGGAAAAACTCATACATATCATCGTTGTCGATAATACACGGATTAAAATTACGCGTTTCGTAAAAATCGTAAAAATGTTTGTAAAAATCTTCGATTTTGATTAATTTTATGTCTACGGCGTTAACGTCGTGTTTTCCGAAAAAACTAAAAACTATTTCGTTAGCGGTAAGTTTTGCTATCCCTTTAAAAGTATTAAAAATATAACTCGATAAGTCGGCGCCTTCGAAAGCGGATAAGGCGGATAAGGATTGATTTTTGTCGCAAATTTCCACTTTTTCTTGAGGGGTAGGCAATTTGTAGGTAACGCCGGGGAAAATAGGTCTTGCCCCTTCGATGCTTTGAGACTGCTTAATAGCACCTAAAATTTTGTCGTTTTCCGTTAAGGTTATATTTGAATATTTGTTCATAATTTCGACATAAATAATCTTTATGCCGGATTCCCGCATTTCGTTTTTGGTGTTAAAAACAATCTTAACGATACGCTCGTATTTAACGGCTTCTATGCGGTCTATGGTTGCGTGGGATAGGTGCTTTCTTAAAAGCATACAAAAAGCGGGTGCTTGAAGCGGCGCTTCTTTTTGATCGGACGTAATCGAAACCCTTGCGTTTTCTGCATTAGCCGATAAAATCAATTTTTCGTTTTTATTTTTAGTTCTTAAGTAAAAAACGACGCTGTCTTGGGTAGGTTGGTTTATTCTGTCTACACGCGCGTTAAATAATTTATCGTTAAGTTGGCTAGCCGAAACGGCAATCGTAAAGGCATCTTGTGGCATAATTCACCGCTAAAAATTTTTTTTCAATAATATTATACTAAAAATTAAGATATTTGCAAATAAATGGCGACAAAAACTTTACAATCTTTAATATTTTTGCTACAATAAGTCAGTTAAAAAGAAAAAATCAATTTTTTGAGGTCATTATGAAGTACACATTTGAAAATTTTGAAAAGAGTCAAGTTAAACTTACCGTAACTTTAGACAAAGCCGATTGGGAAAAGGCGATACTGAACGCTTACAATCGCAACAAATCTAAATATTCCGTACAAGGTTTCAGAAAAGGTCACGTTCCGTTCAACGTTATTTGCGGCGTTTACGGAAAAGAAGCTTTTTATGAAGACGCTATAAACGGCGCCGTTTCCGAGTATTATCCTGAAATTTTAGAAAAGGAAAAAGAAAATATTCAACCCGTAGGCGATCCTAACTTCTCGCTCGACAACGTTTCCGAGGACGGTATCGAATTTACCGCTCTTATTCCCGTTATGCCCGAAGTCAAAATATCTTCTTACAAGGGTATAAAAGTCGACAAGGTTGAGTATAATGTAACCGACCAAGACGTAGAAAGCGAAATCAACGCTTTGCTCGATAGAAAGTCTAAGGAAGTTTCCGTAACCGACAGACCTTGCCAAAACGGCGACGTAGTCGTTATCGATTACAGCGGTTCCGTCGACGGCGTTAAATTCGATGGCGGCACTGCCGAAAAACAACGTCTCGAACTCGGTTCGGGTTCCTTTATACCGGGGTTTGAAGACCAAGTCGTCGGTATGAATATCGGCGAAGACAAAGACATTAACGTTACTTTCCCCGAAAACTATACCGAACCTTTAAACGGCAAAGCGGCTGTATTCGCTATTCATTTACATGAAATTCTTGTTAAAGAACTTCCCGAACTCACCGACGAGTTCATCAAGGAAGCAACCGGCGAAGAAACCGTTGACGCTTACAAGCAAAAATTGCGTGATCGCAAACAAGCCGACAACGAAAAACGCGCTCAAAACGAAAACGAAGACAACCTTTTAACCAAGATTGCCGAAGGTACGGAAGTTGAAATTCCCGATTGCATGGTAGAACAAGAAGTTACTTCTATGGTTCAACAATTACAATACAGACTTATGTATCAAGGTCTTAAATACGAAGATTATTTAAAAGTTACCGGTCAAACGGACGAAGCGATAAGAGAGTCTTATAAGGAAGTCGCTTTATCGCGTGTTAAAAAGCAACTTATCGTAAATAAAATTATCGAAGACGAAAAGATCGAAGCAACCGAAGAAGAAGTTAACGCTAAAGTTGACGAACAAGCAAAATCGCTTAACAAAGAAACCGAAGAATACAAAAAGACTATGGATCCCAGACAATTCGATTACATCAGAAATTCCATCGTAATCGACAAATTGTTTGCTTTCCTTGTTGAAAACAACGACATTTCCTAATTTCGTTTCCTAATATAATAAATTCATAAGGAAGGTTTAAAATGGCTTTAATACCTTACGTTGTACAAGATACCGGAAAAGGCGAACGCTCTTACGATATATATTCACGTCTTTTAGAGGACAGAATCATCTTTTTATCGGGCGAAATCGACGACGCAACGGCTAATACGATCGTTGCACAACTTATTTATCTCGAGTCCGATAATCCCACAAAACCCATTAGTATGTATATCAATAGCCCCGGCGGAAGCGTTTCGGCAGGGCTTGCGATTTACGATACTATGAAATATATAAGATGCGACGTCGCTACTATTTGTATAGGTATGGCTGCAAGTATGGCTGCCGTAATTTTGTCAAGCGGTACCAAGGGTAAACGGTATTGTCTTAAAAACAGCGAAGTTATGATTCACCAACCCCTTGGCGGAATGCAAGGGCAGGCAAGCGATATCAAAATCCAAGCCGAACATATTTTAATGCTTAAGAATAAACTTAACGGAATACTTGCAGAAAATACGGGCAAATCGCTTCAAACTATCGAACGCGACACTGACAGAGATAATTATTTTTCAGCCGAAGACGCGCTCGAATACGGCTTAATCGACAGAATTTATTCCACAAGAAACCTTTAAACGGAGGTACAATGAACAACAATATATTTAGCGAGGACAGTTGCTCCTTTTGCGGCAAACCTAAGGAAAAAGTCAAAACGCTTGTCGCAGGTCCTAACGGGCTCCATATTTGCGACGAATGTATTTCGATTTGTCAAGATATTTTGAAGGAAGATAAAGTTGCTAATTCCAACGAAGAAATTCAACTTCTTAAACCGCACGAAATTAAAAACGAATTGGATAAGTACATCATCGGACAAGATAAAGCTAAAAAAGTTCTCGCAGTTGCCGTTTATAATCATTATAAACGCGTAAATATGGTTTCAAAAGGCAAAAAAGATAAGGATCAAACGGAAATCGATAAAAGCAACGTGCTTTTGTTAGGTCAAACCGGTTGCGGTAAAACTTTGCTCGCAAGCACTTTGGCGAAAATTTTAAAAGTTCCGTTTGCCGTTGCCGACGCGACAACGCTTACCGAAGCGGGCTACGTCGGTGAGGACGTCGAAAATATTTTGCTTAAACTTATCCAAAACGCAGACTATGATATCGCTCGCGCCGAAAAGGGTATAATTTATATCGACGAAATCGATAAAATCGCAAGAAAAAGCGAAAACGTTTCCATAACGCGCGACGTTTCGGGCGAAGGCGTTCAACAATCGCTTTTAAAAATTATCGAAAGTACCGTTGCAAACGTTCCTCCTCAAGGCGGAAGAAAACACCCCCAACAAGAACTTATTAGAATCGATACGACGAATATTTTGTTTATTTTGGGCGGCGCTTTTGTCGGACTCGACAAGATTATCGCTAAAAGAAAGGAAAATTCAGGTATGGGCTTCGGTGCGGAAGTTACCGATAAAAATCATGTTTGCGACGATTATTTTGCCGAAGTTCAACCCCAAGACCTTATTAAATTCGGTCTTATTCCCGAATTCGTCGGCAGAATCCCCATTACCGTCGCTTTAAACGCGCTTGACGAAGATGCGCTCGTGAAGATAATGACCGAACCTAAAAACTCTATCGTCAGACAGTACAAAAAACTATTGAATATCGATAAAGTCGAGCTCGACGTAAAGAAGGATGCCTTGCGAGAAATTGCACAAAAGGCAATCGCTTTAAAAACGGGCGCGCGAGGCATCAGAACGATTTTCGAAAATCTTATGCTCGACGTTATGTACGATATTCCGACCGATTCGACGATTTCCAAAGTCATAATCGACAGCGACGTTGTAAAAGGTTTGAAAAAACCCGAACTCGTAAAAGAAAAAATTGCTTAATATTTTTAAATTGCCGCTGAAAGCGGCGATTTTTTTTGAAAAAACCCACGTAAATTAGATAAAAGTTGGTAAAATTTCAAGTTATTTCAAATAAATATTTGTCTTTTTATCGAAATAATGTTATTATATTATATATACTTAAGTTTAAGCGGAAAATATTTTTCGCTATAGGTGATTTATGGAAAAAAGAATTACTGTAAAAGAAATATTTAGAAACACGCAAGCCTACGCTCAAAAAGATATATGCGTTATGGGTTGGGCAAGAACTATAAGAGATTCCAAGTCCTTCGGTTTTATAGAACTCAACGACGGAAGTTTTTTTAAAAACCTTCAAGTCGTAGTCGAAAGAAGTAATTTAGACAATTACGATGAAATCGTAAAACAAAACGTCGGGGCTTCTTTTATAATTAAAGGCGTTCTCGTTCTTACACCCGAGGCGAAACAACCGTTTGAACTTAAAGCGACGTCTTGCAAAGTCGAAGGGACTTCGACAGCCGATTATCCTTTACAGAAAAAGCGCCACTCGGTAGAGTATTTACGCGAAATCGCTTACCTTCGTCCGAGGACCAATATGTTTAGTGCCGTTTTCCGTATAAGAAGCGAAGCGGCGTACGCTATCCATAAATTCTTTAACGAACAGGGTTTCGTTTACGTTCATACCCCTATTATAACGGGTAGCGATTGCGAAGGCGCCGGCGAAATGTTCCAAGTAACGACGCTCGATATGAATAAGCCTAAACGTAACGATAAAGGCGAAGTCGATTATAAGGAAGACTTTTTCGGATTAAAAGCCTCTCTTACCGTTTCCGGACAACTCAACGCCGAAACTTATGCATTGGCTTTCGGAAACGTTTATACTTTCGGTCCTACTTTCCGTGCCGAAAAGTCCAATACCGCTCGCCACGCGGCGGAATTTTGGATGATCGAACCCGAAATGGCTTTCGCCGACTTAAACGACGATATGGATATGGCTGAAAAAATGGTAAAATATATCATTAATTACGTCATGCAGTCTTGTCCCGAAGAACTCGAATTCTTAAACAAATTCGTCGATACGGGATTACTTGACAGACTTAACAACGTCGTTAACAACGAGTTTGTCAGATTGTCTTACACAGAGGCGATAAAAATTCTCGAAAAGCACAAAGATAAATTCGAATTTCCCGTATTCTGGGGTTGCGATTTACAAAGCGAACACGAAAGATATCTTACTGAAGAAGTTTACAAAAAACCCGTGTTCTTAACGGATTATCCTAAGGAAATCAAAGCGTTTTATATGCGCTTAAACGATGACGGAAAGACGGTTGCCGCAAGCGATTTGTTGGTTCCGGGCATCGGCGAACTCATCGGCGGAAGTCAACGTGAAGAAAGACTTGACGTTCTTCTTCAAAAGATGAAAGAATGCCACTTAAACGAAGAAGATTATTGGTGGTATTTAAACCTTAGAAAATACGGCGGCGTAACACATTCGGGCTACGGTTTAGGCTTTGAAAGAATGGTTATGTATCTTACCGGCATTTCCAATATTCGCGACGTTTTGCCTTTCCCGAGGACGGTCGACAATCTTAATTATTAATAATGAATTTCGACGTCAAAAAGTGTGAGGAGATTATCGGTTACGCTTTTAAGAACAAAAACCTTATAATAAATGCCTTTACCCATTCTTCTTACACCAACGAACATAAAAATTACCCCTCTAACGAAAGGATGGAATTTTTAGGGGATTCCATTTTGGGCTATGTCGTTGCCGAAAAGTTATATCTTGACTTTTTTAACAAAGACGAAGGGTTTCTTACCTTAAAAAAGCAATCGCTCGTATCAAAAACGCCTTTATCCGAAGCCATTGTCAAAAAAGGGCTCGATAAATATCTTATTCTTGGCGAAGGCGAGCAAAAATCTGGTAAAAAACAAAGCCTTTACGAAAATCTCTTCGAATCTGTCGTTGCTGCGATTTACCTTGACGGCGGCATCGACGACGCACGTAAGTTTATACTTTCAACCCTTGATTTTAGCGACGAAGATTTTTATTCGGACTGCATTGACGACGATTATAAAAGCAAGTTGCTTCATCTCGTTCAACAACGCAGACTCGGTGAAATAGAATATTTCGAAGTTACAAAATCGGGACCGCCGCATGCGCCCGTATTTGTAATGGGTGTAAAAATCCAAGGTAAAACTTTAGCGACGGCAACAGCGCCATCCCATAAAAAAGGTGAGAAACTTGCCGCAAAAGCGGCTATTGACATTTTACAAAGCGAGGATTTCAGACTTTGAATTTTGAAAAAATAGAAATGAGTGGCTTTAAGTCATTCGCCGATAAAGTCGAAATAACGTTTGATAACGGCGTTACAGGTATAGTCGGCCCTAACGGCTGCGGAAAATCCAACATTGCCGACGCAATACGTTGGGTTTTAGGCGAGCAATCGGCTAAATCACTTCGTGGTTCGAGCATGACCGACGTTATTTTCAACGGAACACAATCGAGAAAGTCGCTTTCTTATTGTGAAGTTTCCTTATACTTCGATAACTCGAACCACATATTTAAAAGTTGCGATTATAACGAAGTCATCCTTACCCGTAAACTTTTTAGAAGCGGCGAAAGCGAATATTACGTAAACAAACAACCTTCGCTTTTAAGAGAAATAGTTAGACTTCTGCACGAATGCGGCGTCTCTAAAAACGGTTATTCCATAATCGGACAAGGTAAGGTTTCGGAAATTTTATCGTCGAAACCCGAAGACAGACGTGTTATTTTCGAAGAAGCGGTAGGTATCGCTCAAGCAAAGACCAAAAAAATCGAAACGGAAAGAAAACTCGAACGCGTTCACGATAACTTAGTCAGAATTTTCGACGTTACTTCGGTACACGAAAAAAATCTCGAACCCCTTGCAAGGGCAGCCCAAAAGACGAGACAGTTTTTGGAATATTCTTCACAACTTAAATATCACGAAATCAACAATTATTTATATAAGTACGACAACGCAAGTGAAATCAAGGGAAGAATTAATACGAGAATTCAAGGTATCGACGAAGAAACCGAGTTAAGAACGCAAGAACTTAACGAAACCGTTTCGAGGTATAACGCACACGTGGAAGAACGTTCTCAATCGGACGAAACAATTCGCGTACTCAACGAACAGATTCTCGAAATGTCGTTAAAGCAAGAAAATTTGTCAGGTAAAACCAAGGTTTACACCGAAAGAATCTCCAACTATCGGTCGGAAATTAAGCGTTTGACGGAAGAAATCGAGAACAAAAAGCAAGGCGTAGAACTCTCTAAAAAAGCAATCGAAGCCAAACAAAAAGACTTAGAAGATTATTCTAACGAAAGGGAAACTTTAGTCGCCAAACTTAAAGAATTGGAAGGCGAATTATCTAACGTACTTACGGCGATTGCCCGTGACGAAAACGCAGCCTTTATGGCGCAAAGCACTATGCTTAAAGCGGCTGAAAACCTCGCCGATATTAGCAAAAACATAGGTTCGCTTGACAGGGAAAAATCGTTTATTTCCGATAAACAAAGGGAAATTATTTCTAAAGTCGAATCCTTAACGCAAGTTCGTAAACAACTTGAAAGCGAAAAAGCACGTATATCGAAAGAGATTGGCGAAAACGAAAGTTCTCAAGCAAAACTTAACGATTCGATCGCGCGATTGGAAAAAGAAATTTCCGACGGTAACAATAAAATTTCAGAACTTTCTAACAGAATTTACAGAGTCAATATGGAAATTTCTTCTTGCGAAACGAATAAGAAGATTTATTCCAACCTTAAAGACAGTTTCGAAGGCTATCCGACCTCTGTTAAGCGGTTAATGCTTAGCGCAAAAGAAAACGCTCAACTTAATTCCAAAATTAAAGGCGTCGTTGCAAGTATATTGAAAACCGATAAAAAGTTCGAAGTCGCTATCGAAACGGCTTTGGGTAACGCCGTTCAAAACATCGTTACGGCAACGCCCGAAGACGCTCAATATTTAATCGAATATTTAAAGCGCAGCGAAGGCGGCAGGGTAACCTTTTTACCCGTTAGCGCGGTAAGGCCGCATACGGACGGCTCTGAAATTACTTCCGCACTCGGCGACCGCGGCGCGGTAGGGCTTGCTACTAAACTTGTAAAATACGATTCTTACTACGACAACGTAATAAGATATTTACTCGGTAATACTTTGGTTGCCGATAGCATCGACAATGCCGTTTTAATCGCTAAAAAGCATAGATTTTCCTTTAAAATCGTTACGATCGACGGCGACGTAATTAATCCTTCGGGGTCCATGACTGGCGGTTCCAGACGCCAAAATCAAGCAAATCTTTTATCTTCGGAAAGAATGATAGAAAAACTTACCGAAGATATCGCGCAAAGACAGAAAGAACTTGAAAAATTAACCCACGACAAACAACTTTTAACGGATGTTTGCAACGATAACGTCGATAAACTCGACGCGTTTAACGCAAATCTTCACTCCTTAAAAGAAGATAATTCGGCGTTAAAGGTTAGACTTTCAAGTTATCAAGGACTTATAGATTCAAACGAAAAGGAATTGTCTGCTTATAACGACGAAATCGGCGCCGTTACCAAAAGGCTCGAACAAATTGCCGTTGAATACGTACATATCGAAGAAGGCAACAAGCAGCTCGTCGAAGAAAAAGAATCTGCTTCGACCACTGCTTTGAAGCACCAAAACGAAAACGAACAGCGCAAACAAAAACGCGACGCTTTATTAAACGATATAAGTGCGGCCAAATCGCGCGATTCCTATTTGGAAGCCGAAATTAAAGCGTCGAATTCCGATATCGAAAGACTTAGCTCGGCTTTAAAAGACGATTTGAGCGTAATCGAAAGGAATGAGCAGATTATTACAACCGATAAAGGTATTATCGACGGTTTTTATGAAGAAATTAACAGAATTACCGCTGAAGCCGAAGAAACTTCCGGTATAAAAGAAGTTCGCGATAAGCGCGATGCCGAAGAAAAACGCAGAAACGATCTCGACACGATGATTAAACAAGACAACTTAAAACGTGACGTCTTGAATGCCGAAATCAATAAACTTGCGGACCGTAGGCACCGTGAAGAAATCGAAAGTTCTAAGGTTGATTCCGAACTCGATTATATGCGCCAACGCGTTGAAGAAGAGTATAACGAAACATACGAAACTTGTAACGCTTTGCGTGATCCCGAATACGACATTACGATTTCCAACGACGAAATTACTCGTTTAAAACGTAAAATTTCAGCGCTCGGCGGCATTAACGCAAACGCTATTCAGGAATACGAGCAGTTAAGTCAAGAATATCAGGATCTTTTAACACAAAAGGAAGACCTTGAAAAAGCAGAGGCCGACCTTAAGGAAGTTTTAAAGACTATTCGCGACGAAATGCTAACCGAGTTTAATAACGGTTTCGAAGAAATCCGTAAACACTTCCAACAAATATTTAAAGAACTTTTCGGCGGTGGTAGGGCAGACTTATTGCTCGACTACACCGACGTAGACGATCCTCTGAACGCGGGGGTCGAAATCGTTGCCGAGCCGCCCGGGAAGAAACTTCAAAAGATATCCCTTTTGTCAGGCGGTGAAATGTCGCTTACGGCAATAGCGATTTTATTTGCGATATTGAAGTTGCGTCCTATGCCTTTCTGCGTTCTCGACGAAGTCGAAGCGCCTTTAGACGACGCCAACGTTGAAAGATTTGCAAGATATCTTAAAAAGTTTTCTAACGAAACTCAGTTTATCGTTATTACCCACAAAAAAGTTACGATGGAACTTTCTGACGCGCTTTTCGGTGTTACCATGCAAGAAAAAGGCGTATCTAAGATTGTTTCGGTCAAACTTAGTGAAATTAACGAAACGATGACCGACTAAGGAGCATACATGGGATTTTTTTCTAAATTAAAAGAGTCGCTAACTAAAACAAAAAACGCAATTCAGTCGAAAATATCTCAAATTTTTACGCGCGATAAGATAGGCGAGGATTTTTACGACGATTTATTGGACATACTTATATCGTCGGACATTTCAGTCACAACCGCTGAAGATATTATTGACGAACTTCACGCTAAAATGAAGCAAGAAAAGGTTGCCGATAAAGACGTTGTTTTACAAAATCTTCGCGTAGTATTACAAAATACACTCGATAAAGCAGAGCCTTTGAACTTAAAATTCCCCGCCGTTATTATGGTTATAGGCGTTAACGGCGTGGGTAAAACCACTTCTATAGGTAAACTTGCGAATATGTATACAAAACAGGGTAAGTCGGTTACTATCGCCGCTGCCGATACGTTTAGGGCTGCCGCGACCGAACAACTCGACGTTTGGGCTGATAGGGCAAAGGTAAGAATCATTAAACAAGGCGAAGGGGGCGATCCTTCCGCAGTTGTTTACGACGCCGTTTCTTCTGCAAAATCCAAAAACACCGATTTATTGATTATAGATACGGCGGGAAGGCTTCACGTAAAATCAAATCTTATGGAAGAATTGAAAAAGATGTCGCGCGTCGTTCAAAAGGAATTTCCGCAAGCGAATTTCTATAAACTGATCGTTCTTGACGCTACTACGGGGCAAAACTCGTTTTCCCAGGTGGAATTATTTAACGAAGCGGTCGGCATTGACGGCATAATATTGACAAAACTCGACGGTTCTGCGAAAGGCGGTTTCATTTTATCGTTGGCTGACGAGTTAAGCGTTCCCGTCGCATACGTCGGCGTTGGCGAGCAAATCGACGATATTGTTGAGTTCGACAGTAAGGAATTTTGCGAAGGCATCGTTTAATACATAAGGTTTAGTTTACTATGAGCATATTTTCTAAGAAAAAGCCGAATTGGTACCCGCTTGACAACGCGGCTAAAATTTATCCGCCGACTGCAAATTCTCATCGGCCGCACGTATTTTGTTTTTCTGCTCTTTTGGAAGTCGAAATACAAAAAGACCAACTGAAAACTGCAGTATCGAATGTTTTAAATCATTATCCGACCTTTAAAACAATGTTAAAAAGAGGTGCTTTTTGGTATTATTTGGAAGAAAACAAAAAACCGATAAAAGTATTTGAAGAACCGGCATATTACCTGAAACAAATTAATTACAGAGAAAATAACGACTATTTGTTTCAAGTAATGTATATCAGAAACAAGATTACAATCAAATTTTTCCACGCCCTTACCGACGGAACGGGCGGCTTTAAGTTTTTTACCGAAGTACTTTTGGAATATTTGTCCTTGACGGGTAACAAAATCGATCTCGAAGAAAAAGTCAAACCAATCGACGAACCGTCTAATATGTTTAGTGCAGACGATAGTTTCCGTACCTACGAAGAAAACATTAAAGAAAAGGTCGTTAATCCGCCAAGACCTTACGCTATCAAAGCAACGCCTTTCGATTACGACGGTTGCGGAATGATTACCGCCGAGTTGAATATAGACGATATTAAACACATTGCTAAACAATGCGGGGTTTCAATAACTTCGTACCTTGCCGCAGTTTATTCATATTCGATTTACGAAGCCTTTTTAAAGGACAAGCCGTACGGTAATAAACTCGTAACCGTTCTCGTGCCGTGCAATTTAAGAAAAACTTACGGCGGAGAAACTATGCGCAACTTCAGTATGTTCGCTCGTTTTTTGCACGATTGGAACAATGAATCGGTTACGGTCGAAGACTTGGCGAAAATCGCTCAAGAACAAATTATCGAAGGAACTACTAAAGAAAAACTCGATAAACTTATACACGACAACGTTAAAAACGAGAAAAACTTTTTCATTAAAATAGCACCGTTATTTCTAAAAGATATAATTTTAAGGCTAGTTTACGTTAACGTGGGCGAAAATTTGCAAACGGTTGATCTTTCCAATCTCGGTTTAGTCAATTTGCCTAAAGGCGTAGAAAATTACGTCAAAAAAATCACATTTGCAATCGCGCCGACTTTTTCGTGCGGACATCAAACGGGCGTTATCGGATATAACGGAAAGTTGTATATTACTTTTTCGCGCAATTATACGGAAACTTATATTGAAAAGAATTTTATCAGATATTTTACCGAAAAGGGCGTTGACGTAAAAGTTAGCAGTAATTATTGGGAGAGCAGACTGTGAAGTATTGTAAATATTGTAAAACAAAAGTAGATACTACCAATAATTTCTGCCCCTTATGCTTTAATCATATCGAAGAATTAGATAACAGTTACGAGCAGTTTTTTACGCAAAGGCGCCGCAACGAAACGGCAGACAGGAAAAAACATTTTATTTTTAAATTATTCCTGTTTTTGACGATTTGCGCCATAACGACTTGTTTTTTAATAAATTTTTTGGTAAATCCGACCGTTCAGTGGTCTCTTGTCGTTGCTTTCGGTTTAATTTATGTATGGGTTTTAGTGTCCCATACCATTATGTCAAGGCAATCCGCCGTTAAAAAATGTTTGTTGCAAGTACTTTCGATATTTATATTGCTATATTTTACCGAAAGGGTTGCAAACTCTCAAAGATGGCTTATGCAATACGTATATCCGTCAATCTCTTTTACGGTAATATTCGTTCTTTTAATGATACTTTTCATCGATAAAAACCGCAGTTGCAATATTTTTGGTTTTACCGTTCTTATAATACTTATGGGCGTTGTTTCCTTCGTATTGCTTCTCTTTAATTTGGTTGAATTCAAATTATTGAACCTTATTAATTGCGTTTTTACAGTGCTTACGGTGCTCGGAATGCTTATTTTCGGAAGCCGAACTTTAAAACAAGAACTATCTAAAAGATTTCATCTATA
>CAYNYV010000002.1:31043-80013 GCA_964401515.1 uncultured Christensenella sp. | reverse complement strand
TAAAGCCGACCGCGCCGATTTGATAGAGCTTATTTACGCGCTTATCGACGTAACGAACGACAGAACTTTCGAAAAGTTTTGCAACGACAACGAACGTCTTTTCCAATAGTTTGTTTTGTGTAGACCGTAAAGACTATTTCGGGTAAAGACTATTTCGGGTAAAGACTATTTCGGGTAAAGGCTATTTCGGGTAAAGGCGGTAAAAGTTGTTTTGCTAAAGTATCGAAGTATCGTTAACGGAAAAGTTTTTTGTTTCCGACTTAACTTTATTTTCGTCACTACGTACGGTAGCGGACGCCTTTTGTTGTACGTTTTTTATCTTTGCGGCAATCTTATTTTGATTTCCACACCCTTGCAAAGTTTTGCGAGTATCTTCGGATAGTGGCTCCGTTAACGTCGAGTTAGCGTTTTTTATGAGATTTTTGTGAAATATCTGGCAAACACGTATATTTTTCAAACGTTATCGACTCTTTCATGATATAATATTTATAACGCTACGTCGCTTAGCGGCGATAATCTTTCACCGTCTACGACGGAACCGCTCGCCGCGGACGACAAATGACTTTTGGGCTACATTGACGTTTCCCTTCGTAAGGAAATTACCTTTTGCACAAGGGAACCTTAGAAAGGTTTCTCGGACTATGGACAATTGTCGAACTTAAACTAAGGGCAATTGTTAAACTTGTTAAAAAATGGACGATATATACTATTGACAACTTAGTTTTTTCCGTGGTATAATGAATTTGCAATCTATTATTGCCGTAACAAAGCAGCGGTAAAATTCCGAAATCGCTAAAAAAGTCGATTTAAAATTTTGTAATGATTGCATACGATAAAAAATTATAAAAAACGGCAGAAATCGTTTTTTGTATTATAAAATTAATAAATGCGGAGGGTTTTTTATGAAAAACAGATTTTTAAAGATAATAATTTCCGTTCTTCTTGCGGTAACCGTTATGGCGACGAGTTTGTTTGCGGTTTCTTGCACAGGTAATAACGGTCCCGATTCTTCTGCAACGGATACGGGTGGCGTAACGCCCGAACCGCCCGTTGTGCCGGTCGATCCCGATACCCCCGAAGACAGAAGCGCTTACACTTTAGATACCTTTGTCCAAAAGGCTTACGACGTGCGCGCTAAGGATTTGTTGTACGTTGACGGAACGCCGTCTTCCAAGATTGACGGATTGGAAGGATTTGTTCTCGGCGATTTGTACAACGAAGTTTTCGATAAACTTTTGGCTGCGGCGATGGAATCTCTTGCTAACAGCGGATTATCCTTTTCAATTACGACCGACATACTTAACGCAAGGCTTTTCCGCGGCGTTGACGGTAATTGGTACAGAATCATCTACCGCGAAAAAACAAACGCTCAAGTCAATTCTTGTTTGAATGCAATACTTAATTACAAACTCGACGGAAGCGAAAAACTTAATATAAACTATTCGCTTTACGGTAATAAATCGCTTGCATACATATTGTTCGACTATACCGATGCGGCAGGCGGCGATCCTACGGATCCCAATTGGATGCTCGGTGTGGCGCTTGCGGCAAGTCCTTTGTTAAACGGCGTTTTTAAAACAACGCTTAACGAGTACAGAACTTTGCTGAAAAGCACCGATAACGACGCTCGCGTAAAAATCGTTCTTAAAAACTTCGGCACCGTTAAATTGAAAGAATTTGCTTCGATGTTTTTATCTTCCGATTTAAAGAAGAATATATTCGTCAAAACTACTTTGGATATTACCGTTCAACAAGCGTACGATATTTTGACCGCTTCGACCGACGCCGAAAAATACGGACAGCTTGCGACGATTTACAAAGGTATTACCATTGCAAACGTCTTTAACGTTGCCGAAACCGATAAGTTTTATATCGCGGCAATCCATACGATGACGCTCGAAGGGCTGTTTACCGCGATGCAAAACGGAAAGGATGCTACCACCGAATATTTGCTCGCTAAAACAGGCGAACTTACCGTCGGCGAAGTCATAAAGGCTTGCATTGCTCTTTCCTTTAATAAAATCCAAGACGACGCCGAAAAAGCCGATAAAATCGAAGCCGCTTATAGCGCTTACGACGCGATTTACAACAACTTTAAACAACTTTTCGACCTTACCGTCAACGATGTGTACGGTGCCGTTAAAGGTTTGCCCGATTACGACGACGTGAAAAATACGGTGATTTTCGGAAGTTTTACCGTAGATTCGCTCATTAATATGACAAAATCGGGGTTTGTTTACGACGAAACTTCTAATGAATTCAAAGGGTACGACCTTAAAAACGTTGCGGAATTCCTTTTGACTAATTACGAAAGCGATTTGGACGCCGTTGCTTTATACGATACCGTTACTTTAAAAACCGTTGTCGTAACCATGAAGAATTCCTTCACGCAAAACGAAGAAACGGGGATTAACGAATTTACTTTAAACGCTTTCTTTACTTCGCTCGAAACGGAGTTTTCAAAAGAACAACTCGATGCGGCGGCAAAGGCTTTAATGGCACAAGACTATGAAACGCTTAAAGGGCTTTTGACGTCGGGCGTAGATTATTTAAAGAACCTTTTGGATACGATTAAGTCAAACGTTACGCCGTCAGAACCTTTCGATTTTTATAAATTTGCTCTAAAAACGTTGAATTATCTTATCGCTTTAAATGAAGAAGACGCGGCTATTTATACTTTTACCGATTCTAAAGGTAACGTTTTCGAAGTTACCGCAAACGACGTTTTAAAGGTTTTAAGAGAATTCGTAAAGCGTGAACAAGGCGAAGAGTACGACCTTAAAGGCGAGTTTGCCAACCTTTTGGGCGAAGCCAAAGTCGGAACTTTTATCGAAATAATTAATTCATTGCAAATTTCGGCACCCGAAAACGGGCAAGCCGCAGCATAAAAAATTGACTGAGATAAACTTTTCGTAGGTTTATTTCAGTCTTTTTACTTTATCAAATTGCTAAAAAGTGGCGATAACGGGCTTATAGAAGGGTTTTTAAGCGTTTTTCGTAAGATTCTTCAAGCACTAAAAGTTCTTTTGCAAAGGAAATAATTTCATTATCTATTTGACCGTCGCTGCGGGAAATCAGTTGTTTTAACTCGGTTATCCCCATAACGGTACCTTTAACCATCATTTCGGCTAAGTGAGAACACGAATCGTCTGTTAACGTGTTCATCTTTACAGACGTGTAAAGCATTGCTTTTTTCATTACGTTTACGTCTTTTTGCTCGTAACCTTTTTCGACCATATATCTACTTAGTTCGCCTATAAATTTTTGGTAGCCTTCATATTCTTCGGTTAATTCTTCTTTCATTTTTATCGAAGAACATTCTTCTAAGACGTTTGAAACAGATTGCATTGCTATATGTGCGTTTTGGAATATGTTTGTGATTGCTTCGCTGTTTAGTTTATTGTCGGACATTTAATTCACCTCGCATATAATTTGGCTCAAAATCTAAAATTTTATGCAAAATCGTTTGACAAGTTATATAAATTATGGTAAATTATTTAAGAACCGCACGAAACGGGCTTTTTAAGATTACGCGTTTTACGTAGGCGCCTTGGTTAAATTCGGCGAGATTGGACAGGGAGGTAAATTTTTAATGTACGCAATTATCGAAAACGGTAGCAAACAATATCGTGTTTCCGAAGGCGACGTCGTTAAGTTCGAAAAACTTAACGCTAACGTAGGCGACAAGGTAAGTTTCAACGTTTTGTTGGTTTCCGACGAAACCGGCATTAAGGTAGGCGGCGACGTTGCTTCTTTCAAGGCAACCGGCGAAGTTCTTAAACAAGATAAGTTCAAAAAGATTATCGTATTTAAGTACAAAGCTAAAAAGCAAGAAAGAAAGAAACAAGGTCACAGACAACCTTTCACGGCTGTTAAGATTGAGTCTATTTCAGCTAACTAATTTTTAAATATGGAGGATAATAATATGTTTTTATTCAGATTATTTGCTCATAAAAAGGGTGTTGGCTCCTCAAAGAACGGTCGTGACAGTGCTGCGCAACGTTTAGGTATTAAGCGTGCGGACGGTCAATTCGTTCTCGCCGGCAACATTCTCGTTCGTCAAAGGGGTACTAAATTCCATCCCGGCAAAAACGTAGGCATCGGTAAAGACGATACGTTGTTTGCTTTACAAGACGGCGTCGTTAGATTCCAAAGATTGGGCAAAGACAAAAAACAAGTTTGTATCGAAGTTAAGGAAAATTAACTAAAAGTGCGCCGATAAGTCGATTATCGGCGTTTTTACTTACTATGATTACGATAGACGACAAATTTTTTAACGTTCGCGATACTCTTAATTGCGGACAGGTATTTAGGTTTTTCGAAAAAAACGGCGACTATTATTGCTTTTCAAAAGACAAAACGGTTAAACTTTCGCAAACGGGCGGTAAGGTAATTATCGAAACCGATGACGAAAGTTATTTTGAAAACTATTTCGATTTAAACCGCGATTACGAAAAGTTGGTGGAAGATATCTGCTTATCGGGTATACAAAAGGTAATTTCGGTATCTAAACAATACTCGGGGATTCATATTTTAAAGCAAGATAAGGAAGAAGCGTTTTTCTCCTTTATCGTTTCGCAAAACAATAATATTCCGAGGATTAAATCCACTATAGAAAAACTTTGCCGCGCCTTAGGCGAAAAAAGGTGCTTTTTAAACGAGGCGTATTATTCTTTCCCGACAGCGGAAAATTTTGCTGCCGCCGATTTGTCCGTCTTAAAAGAGGCGGGGTTAGGTTATCGGGCGGAATATATTAAGGAAGCGGCTATTAAAATTTGCGACGGGCAAATAGATTTTTCGCGTTTAGACCTTTTGACGACGGAAGAACTCAAAAAGGAACTTTTAAAAATAAAGGGCGTAGGCGATAAAGTAGCAAATTGCGTAACGCTTTTCGGGTTTAATCGCGGCGACAGTTTTCCCGTGGATACTTGGATAGAAAAAATCTATCGCGAAGATTTCGGCGGAACTTTAACGGACAGAAAGAAAATTAATCGTTATTTTCTCGATTTGTTTAAAGAAAATTCCGGTTACGTGCAACAATATCTTTTTTACGCAAAAAGAGAAAAATTCATTTAAATCTAAAGATCGGGCGAGTTTGTCGCTCGATTTTTTTCTTGCAAAAAATCGTCGATAACGGGCTTATAGCCCTGTTTTTATCTATACGCTTCTTTGGTTTTATGTGAACTTTTTAAAAAGGTATTGACAAACTTACGCCGAGGTGTTACAATAAAGACGCGAGTACGCAAATATGAGGGAGGATATTAATGTTAAAACTTGAAAACGTAAGTAAAACGTATCTGTCTAAATCGAAAAACAAAGTATGCGTGTTAAAGCATATAGATTTACGATTTTCAAACAGAGGTATGGTGTTTGTCGTCGGCGAAAGCGGTAGCGGAAAGTCTGCTTTGCTTAATATACTCGGTGGCGCGGAAAAACCGACGCACGGTAAAGTTTTTTATCGTTACGAAAGTTTCGACGAGTATAAAAGGTCCGATTACGACAATTATCGTAACTCTGTCGTCGGGTTTGTTTTTGAAGATTTTAATTTAGTAGAAGATTTAAACGTAAAAGAAAACGTTGGTTTGGCGTTAAGACAGCCTAAGGAGATTAATTGCGACGAAAAAATCCTTTCCGCATTAAAATCGGTCGGGCTTAGCGAGGAATATTCGAACAGAAGCGTGGACGAACTTTCGGACGGAGACAAGCAACGCGTTGCGATAGCGCGCGCGATTGCGAAAGACGCGAAAGTGATTTTAGCCGACGAGCCTACTAAAAATTTAGACGGCGAAACGAGCAAGGATATATGGAATATTCTTAAAACTTTATCTAAAACTAAACTTGTCGTCGTTACCTCTTGTGACGAAGAAAGCATAAAATGTTATGCAGACAGAATTCTCGAAATATCCGGCGGTCAAATCGTTAAAGACGAAAACAAAATAAAAAGTCGCGACGATTATGACGAGGACGGACATACGGATTCCTATTTTAAAGACGAGAAGCCTACAAAATTATCGAACAAAATTTGTTTAAAACTCGGGTTTAACAATCTAAGGTCGCGTGCTTGGAAAACCGTGAGCATGGTTTTGCTGTCGACGGTTACGGTGTTTTTATTGCTTTTTAGCCAAATGCTGTCTACTTATTCGACCGAAGCGATGATGGCGCGCTTTATAAAAAACAACGATATAAAGTATTTTCAAGTCGTTCAAGGAAAACCCGTTAAAAATTCGGATTTTTCCGTTAACAACATAGAATTTAAAAACGAAACGCTCGTATACGTATATGAAAATTCCAAATACATATATGACGGTAAAATAGACAAAAAGCAAGACATTTTGGATTTCGGGCTGTCTTTTGTCGGCGAAACCGTGCCGCTTCAAGACAACGCCTTTTACATAACCGATTTTGCCCTTGAAAAGGCTTACGAAAACGGAGGACAAATTTTAGTCATCGACGGCGACAAGTCCTTGCCGTTAATTAAAGAATTACATACCGCCGAAAACATAGTCGGTAAGCAGATTATGTACAAATCGAGCGATGAGAAGTTTTTGATTGCCGGCGTCATAGACACTTCTTGTTTTACGACGGAACAACGCGGAGGCTTGCCGAATGCTTTTTACCTAAGAACTTTTATTGCAGCTCCTAAAGACAATCACTTTGTTTTGCTAAAAACCGATTCGATTAAAAATCTGAAAGGATTTTTGACCGAATTCAGACAAAAATATGACGGCGGAATATCTGATGTCGGTTACATAGGTTACGGCATCGGCGAATACGCCGTGGAATTCGAGGTCGAACATTATTATAAGCCGATAGTGATTTCTGTATCACTCGTGTGCTTGGTCGCCTTGTTTTTATCGATACTAAGTTTCATTTCGCATAGCATTACGCGGCGTAAAAACGATATAGGCGTTTTATCTACGCTCGGTGCGAGCAAGAAAGATATTGCTAAGATCTTTTTGTCGCAAAGTTTGTTGATTTCCGCGATAACCGTCGTTTTGGACGCCGTATTGATAGTCGTTGCGTCGCACGCTGCCAACGAGGCTTTTAAAATAGTGAATCCCGTGGCTATTCCGTATTTACACCCTGACGTTTCGGTTTTTATCGGACTTTTAATATTTGCCGTGATCCCGGTATCACTTGCAACGTTGTTAGCGTCAAACAAATTGTCGAAGATAAAACCCGGTAACGTAAGTAAAGGACTGTAAGGAGGTATGTATATGTTAGAACTCGTCAACGTCGGTAAAACTTATTTATCTAAGTCGAAAAACAAGATATTTTGGATTTCGGATTAACCTTCGACGGCGAAGTTTTATTTTTGGACGAAAATTCCTTTTATATCACCGATATCGGACTGTATAGATTGTATAATTGGGGGGTAACCCATTACGGTGTTCTTACCGATGAAGGAGAGGTCGCCGATATTTCCACTTTATACGATGCGCGGCATTGGGTCGGAAGGTATATCGTTTATAAAGATTCTTCCAATGAAAAAGGTTATAGTGGTAATCCGTATAGGATAGCGGGTGTTGTCGACACCTCGTCGGTGCCACGAATCAGTCAAGGCGCTTTACCCGATTATTTTTGTAAGCCTAACTTTAACGGCAATCACTATATGTACGATTTTTCGTGCAATTATAAAAATGCGTCGGAAGTTTTTTTAAACTTTGACCAATCGTCGACGGCGGAACAATTTACGTTTAAAAGTCAATCCTCTATGGTGCGAGCAGCGCTTACGAAAGGCGGAATGTGGCGATATGACGAAACCTCGGGTGATTTTACATCTGCAGCGTACGAATTCGATTTAAAAGACGACGAAATAATGATTTCTTACGAACTTTGCGATAAGATTTTCGGGATGAAGTCTAAACTTTATTATACCGCGCAAGATTTTCAAGACCTTCAATTACCCGAGTTTTTAGGACAATATTTCGATTTGTCGTTTTCCGATTATTTTACTAACAAGGAACTTCTTAATGTCGGTAAAATGAAAATTGCGGGCATATTTTTTGCCGACACGGCAGTATACGAATGTGTCGTAAGCCCGAAACAGTTGGGGCGTATAAGCAGTTATTTGCAAACGGGAAGCCGCGCTATCATAAAAACCGATTCGGTTGACGATTTAAGCGGTTTTTTGCAAACGTTTAGGAAAGACTATGGCGGAATGATTTTAAATATGGGAAGTTCCGATACGGGCGGTAGTTATATGTCGTGGCAGTATGACTTCGAAACGAAGGATATGTTGTCTTTTAAAATTATTATTCCTGCGATTGCGGCGATTCTTTGCGTCGTACTGTTTTTTGCGACGGTGGATTTTGTGTCGTACGATATTTTGCGGCGTAAAAAGGAAATCGGCGTTTTGGCTTCGCTCGGTATGGGAAAAGGCGAAATTTCCAAGACTTGCTTAAGCCAAGTATTTATAATCTCAGCGATAACGTTTGTTGCGAATTTGATATTAACGCTAATCGCCTTGCCGATAATAAACGCCGCGCTGTCGACGAAATACTCTTTAGTGATTCCTTATTTTGCGATTGACGGTTGGTTGGTTTTAACGTTGTTTGTTGCTTCTTTCGTATTTTTAACGCTTGCGGCATCGATACCTTTAAGAAAAGTTTTAAAGATGAAACCCGTTGACGCCATAAGGGGCTTATAAAAAACAATTAAACGTCGATATCTGCGGCTATAAGCCCGTTATCGGCGTTTTTTACTTTTGTCGGCTAAGCGCGTTTCAAAGAAACTATACTAAAACAAAAATAATTTCAGCTTAGGGCACGGATAATTTGTCTTTTTTAAAAAAAATGATATAATATATAAAAGCAAAAAAATTTAACACGTGCTTCGCAAGTTTTAAATAGGTAAAAAGGATTTGTAAAATGATTTACGCAAAGAATAAATTAAAAGAAATCAGTTTCCCTCTCGGCGGAATGGGCAGCGGCTCGATAGGTCTTGCCGGAAACGGTTGCCTTATTGACTGGGAAGTTTTCAATCGTCCGAACAAATGCAGTATAAACGGATACAGTTTTTTTGCGATTAAAGCGGAGTATCCTAATAAAAAATCTGTTACGAAAATATTACAGGGCGATTGGACGAAAGATTTTACGGGGTACGGACCTGAATTCGAGTACGGGTACGGACACGGGTTAAGACGAGAAAGAATGTGCGGCTTTCCGCATTTTAAAAAAGTAAAATTCGACGGAAAATTTCCTATTGCTAAAATAACTTTCGAAGACGACGATTTTCCCGCAAAAGTTACGTTAGAGGCATTTAATCCTTTTATTCCGCTCGATGCGGATAATTCGAGCATCCCCGCCGCTTTTTTCGAAATAAAAGTTCGAAGTCGCGAGGAAAACGTAAAATACACGGTCGTGCTTTCGGTTACGAACCCTTTCGAAACTTCCGTCAATAAGCGCGTCGAAGGCAAAAATTATACCGCGGTACAGATGATTTATGACGGTAAAACACCGAACGACAAAGATTACGGCGACATTACGGCGTGCGTCGATTGCGTCGGCGGGATTTGCCAAGAATATTGGTATCGCGGCGGATGGCAAGACAACGTATCGACGTTTTGGTACGACATAACAAGGGGAACCTTACATAATCGAAAATACGAAACGGCGGGTAAGAAAGACGTTTGTACGGTCGGTGCCGAGAAATCTATCGGTAAAAACAAATCGGATAAATTCCGTTTTATAATTTCTTGGAATATTCCTAATACCTTTAATTATTGGAACAGAAGCCTCGATGAAAACGGCAACGACGTTACGTGGAAAAACTATTACGCAACGCTTTTTAAAGACTCTGTCGAAAGCGCCGAGTATTCTCTAAACAATTGGAACGAACTTTACGAAAAGACGCTTCTTTTTTGTAAAGCGTTACATTCCTCGACTTTGGACGACGCGATAAAAGACGCGGTCACGTCGACGTTATCCGTGTTAAAGTCGGCTACGGTATGGCGGCTTTCGGACGGATCGTTTTACGGCTTCGAGGGCGTGAATTTAAATACCGGATCTTGCGAAGGCAGTTGTACGCACGTATGGAGTTACGCGTATGCCCTTTGTTTTTTGTTTCCCGAACTAGAAAGAAGTTTGCGCGATATTGAATTCGCTTTCGATACCGACACCGACGGAAGAATGTATTTTCGCACCGCATTGCCTTTAAAACGAGGCTACGTCGTCGAGCCGCCTTGCGCAGACGGACAAATGGCGACCGTAATAAAGATTTATCGCGATTGGAAACTAACGGGCAACACCGATTGGCTTAAGGAAAATTGGAATAACGTAAAATTAATTTTAGAGTACTGTTGGAGCGAAAAGAACTTTTTCGAATGGGATAAGGATAAAGACGGCGTTTTGGAAGGTTGTCAGCACCACACGCTCGATACCGAACTTTTCGGTCCTTCCGCTTGGCTTGAGGGAATGTACCTTGCCGCGCTTAAAGCGGCTGCCGAGATGGCGGATTTCTTAGGCGATACCGATAAGAAAAACGAATATTTCGCTTTGTACGAAAAAGGATATAATTGGACGAAAGAAAATCTTTTTAACGGCAGTTACTTTTACCAAAAGGTTGATTTAAAACGTAAAGATTATACCGAACGTTTTAAATTTCCGCAGTATTGGAACGAAGAAAGCGGACAACTGAAATATCAAATAGCCGACGGCTGCGAAATCGACCAATTACTCGGGCAATGGCACGCTAATATTTGCGGCTTGGGCGACGTTTTCGATAATAAACAGCGTAAAACCGCACTAAAAAATATGTTCCGTAATAATTTTAAGAAAAGTATGCGGAATGTTGCCAACGCTTGGCGTGTGTTTGCGCTCAACGACGAAAGCGGTACGATAATTTGCGATTATCCCGACGAAAACGCAAAACCGGTTATTCCCATCGGTTATTGCGAGGAATGTATGACCGGTTTCGAGTATGCTTTTGCGGGATTGTTGGCGAGCGAGGGTATGGTTGACGAATGTTTAAAGGTAGTCCGCGCGGTAAGAAACCGTTATAACGGAGAGAATAGAAATCCTTGGAACGAAATCGAGTGCGGAAGCAATTACGCGCGCGCAATGGCAAGTTTTGCGTTACTACCTATATTTAGCGGTTTTGAATTCGATTTGCCGAAAAAACACATCGGTTTTTCGCCGATTATTGACGGCGATTTTCGTTGTTTTTGGGCTGTCGGCACCGCTTGGGGTAATTTTATAAAGACCGATGAGCGATGTAAGATAGAAATTGTCTGCGGCACGCTCGAACTCGAAAGTTTGACTTTACCTAATGCGGAAAAAATTAAAGCACTGTACGTTGACGGTGAAAATATTGATTTTGTAAAAAAAGAAAAAAATATATTGTTTAGTACCATTGAAGTTAAAAAGCGAATTCAATGCGAATATTAGTTTTAAACGCAGTATTCGTACTTTATTTATTAATGAAAAACGTCGATAAGTCGGGGTATAAGCCCGTTATCGGCGTTTTTTATAAGTTTAAGCGTTGTTTGGTTTTAATTATTTTCGGCGACGGATGAGGAAGGATTACTTAAAAACTCGCTCATATGTTTTCGATAGCGTCGCGGCAAAAATCCGTCTTGTAGTTTTTTGTTTTTTCTTTCGGCGATATTGACCGAGTCGAAATAAGTGCGCCAAAGATTTTGGAATTCTATTTCGTCCTCGTCCAAATAGACGGTAATCGGCGTATCGCTTGCAAAAGTCGAGATGTTTTTTCCGTCGTAAATGCAGAGAATGTTTCTTTTTACGTCGTGAATAATGAATTTTTCATCGGGAAATCTTCCGCGAAAATGCGGAGCGACAAGGTCGACTATATTATTGTCGGGTTCTATATGCGAATACCATATTCCGCTTTGCGTTTTTTCGAATCTTATAAAACCGAGCATTCTATGGGCTTCGTAAGATATTTTGTTTTTAAGTTCGTAAAACAACACGATATCGGCGTCCTTGTAGTTATCGAGGACGTTTTTTCGTGCCGAAAGACATTTATGCGCGGCGTTGAAAATTATGGTCACTGCGCTTTCGTCGTTAGAGCGCAAAGCGTAAGAAAGTGTCGATAACAGGCTTATACCGCCACATTTGATAATTCCTTTTTTGACGCGGTCGGCATTGTTTTTTAAAACAGGGATAGTTTTTACCTTGCAATCGAAAGAAGGTTGGTAGTCGCCCGAAAAAACTGTGACGGGTTTTTCCTTTAGCGTAAAACTTTCGAAAAGGGCGCAAAAAAGTCCGTCTGCGGAACGCGATATTTTATAAGCCGTCATAATTCGCCTCCGATAACGCTTAAACTTATATCGGCGTTTGAGAATATGCTCATTTGTTCATACGTGTCTGCTTTTTGTGATAAAGCGATTAGGTTTTTGACGGCGGAAAGGTTTTCTTGCCCGCCGAATTTCCCGTTGCAAGTGATGAAATGAACGGCGCGTTTTAAAACGACGCGCATTTTTATAAGGTCGCAAAAGTCAAGTTTAGCATATTTTCTTGCCGCGACTATTTTGCTTGCGCTTTTAAAGCCTATACCGGGAACTCTTAATAAAACTTCGGGCGGGGCGGTGTTTATTTCCACGGGGAAAAGGTGCATATTGTTCAGCGCGAAATTGCACTTCGGATCTATAGATAAATCCAAGTTTTTGTCTTGCGGAATAATTTCCTCGGCGGAAAACCCGTAAAACCTCAAAAGCCAGTCGGCTTGGTAAAGTCGGTGCTCGCGCAAAAGTCCCGTCGGCGAGGTCGGTAAAAGCGAGGTTTTATAGTTCGTGGGAACATATGACGAATAGTACACGCGTTTTAATTTGAATTTATCGTACAGACCTTGGCTGAGTCTTATAATCTGCCCGTCGGTTTCGGGTGACGCGCCGATAATCATTTGCGTCGTTTGCCCCGCCGGCAAAAAACGATGATTTTTTTCTTCGCGTGCGTGAATATATTCTTCCGCCATGTCTCGCATAGGAAGCAGTATCGTTTTCTTGCTTTTTTGCGGCGCCAAAAGTTTTAAACTCTGTTCCGATGGAAGTTCGATATTAAAACTCATTCTGTCAACGAAATTCGCCGCTCTGTCTAACAAAAGCTTGTCTGCACCCGGTATTCCTTTTAGGTGAATATATCCGTTAAAGCGATAAACCTTTCTCAGTTTTATAACGGTTTCGGTTAAAAGTTCCATCGTTTTGTCGGGTGAGCCTTCGACTGCCGACGATAAAAACAAACCTTCGATGTAGTTTCTTTTGTAAAATTCCATTGTAAGTTCGCAAATTTCGTCGGGTGTGGCGGAAGCGCGCGGCACGTCGTTAGACCTACGGTTTACGCAATACAAACAATCATATGCGCATTTATTGGACATAAGGATTTTTAAAAGAGAAATGCAACGCCCGTCCGCGGTAAACGAATGGCATATGCCGCCGTAATTGGCGTTGCCGATACCGCCGTTATTTTTCCTTGACGAACCCGACGACGAACACGATACGTCGTACTTTGCGCTTTCCGTCAAAATTTTCAGTCTGTCCTCGCTTAACATAAAAACCTCAAACAAATGTTCTATATGCATTATAACAAAACATACGTAGTTTTGTCAAACAAATGTTCTATATTTGTTCTGTGTTTTCGTAATATTTTTGTTTTTAGCCTTGTTTTTGCCATAAAATTGACAAAAAAATAAAAAAATAACTTTAAGCCATTGACTTTAACGGTCGTATGTGGTAATATTTATTAGGTATAGATTATGATTAACGAAAAAGAAGCGTATTTAATTACCGACGAAAAGCAACGTTTATATTACACGGGCTATCAAAGTACCGACGGCTATCTTGTTTTCGGGAACGGATTTTCCTATTTCGTAATAGACAACCGCTATTTTCACGCGGCTTCTAAACTGCTTTCGAAAAAAGGAATAAAAGTAATTTTAGGCAGCGGTTTCGAGGCTCTTAAAACCATTATGGAAGAAACGGGTTCGGAAACGCTCGGCATAGATTTTACCAAAACTACTCTTGCCGACTATGATTTCTTTACTCGTTCGGGATATAAACTTAAAGACATCGCAGACGAAGTAAAGCAAGCGATGCAAGTAAAAACACCCGACGATTTAAAAAAGGTCGCTAAAGCGTGCAAGATTGCCGAAACAGCGCTTAAGCAAATACTTCCTTTAATAAAAGAAGGCGTAAAGGAAAGAGAACTCGCGGCGGAACTCGAGTATCGCATGAAGATGCTCGGCGCGTCGGGAACGTCTTTCGAAACCATAGTCGCTTTCGGTAAAAATTCGGCGGTGCCCCATCACGTTACGGGCGAAACGGTACTTAAAAAGAATATGGCGGTACTTATTGATTTCGGCTGTATCTATAAAGGGTATTGCTCCGATATGACGAGGACTTTCTTCTACGGTACGCCGGATAAGGAATTTAAACGCGCCTACGAGGCTACTCTTAAAGCGCACATGACGGCAGCGGAAAACATAGTTGACGGTACCGACTGTAAGACGGCGGACGCTTATGCTCGCGACGTTTTGAAGGACTACGGAATGGATACTTACTTTACCCATTCGTTAGGGCACGGCATCGGCGTTTACATTCACGAAGCCCCTGCATTGTCGCCGCGCGGCACGGGAGAGTTGAAAAACGATATGGTGTTTTCCATAGAGCCCGGCGTGTACTTTAACGATAAATTCGGTATTCGTATCGAAGACAGCGTTACTTTACAAAACGGCAAGGTGAAATCTTTTATGAAGTTTACCAAAAAACTCGTTACGTTAAAATAAAAAAGTCCGAGAAATCGGCAAATATAAATTCAAGAAGAATTAATTAGGAGAATATATTTATGGTATTAGCAGGCGATTTAAGAAAAGGCGTTACTATCGAGTACGAAGGCAAAATTTACGTTGTCGTTGACTTTTTGCACGTTAAACCCGGTAAAGGCGCGGCTTTCGTAAGAACCACTCTCAAAAACATCATCGACGGCAGAGTTTTGCAAGTAACCTTCAACCCTACCGAAAAGTTTGAAAATGCCGTTATCGAAACCAAAAAGATGACGTATTCCTATAACGACGGCGAACTTTATTACTTTATGGATGAAGAATACAATATGATTCCTTTAAACTACGACCAAGTAGAAGATTCCTTAAAGTGGATAAGAGAGAACGATCCCGTTACCGTTAAATTCTATAAAGGCGCGGCTTTCTCGGTCGATTGCGAAAACTTTGTAGAACTTTTGATTACCGAATCCGATCCGGGCGTTGCCGGCAATACGGCAACCAACGCTACCAAGAGCGCGACGTTGGAAACGGGTGTTACCATTCAAGTACCTATGTTCGTTAACCAAGGCGATACCATTAGGGTTGATACCAGAACGGGCGAATACATGGAAAGGGTTAAAAAATAATTTATTTTGAAGATTAAAAAGGGCTTTTGTGCCCTTTTTTTCGTCGTAAAACTTTAATTTTATAAAACGTTTTTATTTTCGGATTTGTTTTTACGACGCGCGTTTAAAAAAGGTGTTTTATGAAAATCGCACTTATCACGGGCGGAACGAAAGGCATCGGTTTAGAAGTTGCCAAAAAACTGCAAAAGTCGGGCTATACGCCCGTTATTAACTATTTTTCGGACGATAATCGCGCGGAAAAGGTTAAAAACGAATATGGCTTCGAAATATATAAATGCGACGTTTCCGTTGAAAGCGAAGTCGAAAAAATGGTCGATTTCGTTCTGAATAAATACGGAAAAATCGATGTTTTGGTAAATTCCGCCGGTATTGCGCTTAGGCAAAAAGTTTTGTTCGACGTTACCGTAGACGAAATGCAAAGATGCATAGCCGTTAATCTTATCGGTACTGTTTTGGTAAGTCAAAAAGTCGCTTGCGCTATGGTAAGTCGGGGCGGCGGTGTTATCGTTAATATTTCTTCCGTATACGGCGAAAAGGGCGCTTCGTGCGAGGCTGTGTATTCGGCGACCAAGGGCGGTATCAATGCTTTTACCAAGTCGCTTGCAAAAGAATTAGGCGGCGCGAACGTTCGTGTGAACGCCGTTGCGCCCGGGTTTATCGATACCGAAATGAATAGGCATATTTCGGACAGCGAAAGACTCGATTTTTGCAACGATCTTTCGGTAAAACGTATCGGCACGCCGCAAGACGTTGCTTCCGCGGTTGCTTTTTTAATAGAAAATACTTACGTCACGGGGGCGATTATTCCCGTTGACGGCGGTATGACGTAGTCTTTTTTACGGTTGCGCTTGCCATTTGTGCTTGCGCAGCCGTTTTTTAAGTAAAAAAACAGACGGGTAATGCCGTAAAAAATCGGGTTTAAGTTTTTTCGGTATGACGAAAATCCACGAAAAAAGCCGTAAAATCGATTTTTTTGCTTTGATTTTTGTCCGAATGTAAATAATTATCTCACAAATTTAAAATTAGTGGGTGAATTTGCATTGCAAAATTACAAAAATGTGGTAAAATAAAAGCGGTAAAATATATGTTAGGGTTAAGGGGCTAAGAATATGTCCAAAGACACGAAAAATACAAACGTTGAGACTATGTCCGCAAAGGAAACGACTAAGCGCAGAGTCGGGCGTCCTACGAAAAAGGAGCAAAATTACGGAACGGATTTACCCGTTTATTTGTTTCATGAAGGAACCAATTATCGTTCGTACGAACTTTTAGGCGCGCATTTTTCCGAAAAAGACGGTAAAAAAGGCGTGACTTTCCGCGTTTGGGCACCTGCCGCCAAGGAAGTCGCCGTGGTGGGCGATTTTAACGGTTGGGACGTTTCCGCAAATCAAATGACAAGAATCAACGGCGCAGGTATTTGGGAATGTTTTATCGAAGGGCTTAAAGAATACGATATTTACAAGTACGCTTTAAAAACGCCGTCGTCGGGAATAAGTTACACATATAAATCCGATCCGTATGCTTTTCACACGGAAACGCCGCCCGAAAACGCGTCTAAAATTTATGATTTAGACGGTTATAAGTGGCAAGCGAAGGATTACGAAGAATCCCGCCTTACGCTCGACGTTTTTAACCAAGCGATAAACATTTTTGAAGTAAATTTACTCAGTTGGCGTAAAAATGCCGACGGCACGCCGCTTTCTTATTTGCAACTTGCAGAAGAATTAGTACCTTACGTAAAGCAAATGGGGTACACTCACGTTGAATTTATGCCTATAACCGAATACCCTTACGAACCCAGTTGGGGCTATCAGGTTACGGGGTATTTTGCGCCGACTTCTCGCATGGGGACGCCTAAGGACTTTATGTACCTTGTCGATTGTTTTCACTTAAACGGGATTGCCGTCATACTCGATTGGGTTCCCGCCCATTTTCCAAAGGACGGCTACGGACTTTATGAATTCGACGGCACGTGCTTATATGAGGACGCAAATCCTTTAAGGCGTGAGCATAAAGAATGGGGGACTCGAATTTTCGATTTCGGCAAGACCGAAATTCAATCTTTTTTGGTATCATCGGCGATTTTTATGTTCGATAAATACCACGTTGACGGATTGCGCGTCGACGCCGTCGCGGCAATGCTTTATCTCGATTACGGACGTAATGACGGCGAATGGTCGCCTAACGGTTTCGGCGGAAATACAAACCTCGAAGCGGTTGCTTTTTTGAAAAAGTTCAATAGCGCGGTAAGGTCGGCGTATCCTTACGCCATGACGGTTGCCGAAGAATCCACGGCATTCCCCAAAGTTACTTGGTCGGTAGACGTGGGCGGACTCGGATTTACCCACAAATGGAATATGGGGTGGATGAACGACACTTTAAGCTACGCAAAAACCGATCCGATGTACAGATATTATCATCATAACGAACTGACTTTTTCAATGATGTACGCGTATTCGGAAAATTATATTCTTCCGATTTCTCATGATGAAGTCGTTTACGGAAAAGGTTCTCTTATAAACAAAATGCCGGGTGATTATGCCGATAAATTTTGCGGCGTAAGGGTGTTTATGGGATATATGATGTCTCATCCGGGCAAGAAACTCATCTTTATGGGGCAGGAGTTCGGTCAGTTTGCCGAATGGAATTACAAAACGGGACTCGAATACTTTTTGGTCGACGAGTACGAGCCTCATAAAAAGATGCAAACCTTTTTTAGGGATTTGAACAATTTTTATAAATCGCACGACGCCATGTATTCGATAGATAACAGTTGGGACGGTTTCGAGTGGCTTGTGTCGGACGACTCCGAAAACAACGTTGTCGCTTACGCCAGAAAGGGTAAAAGCGGCGAAACGGTTTTGTGTATTATGAATTTTTCGGGCGCTTTGCACGAAGGGTACAGAATAGGCGTTAGCGGCGACGAATACAGACTCGTTTTTTCGTCGGACGATCAAAAATACGGAGGAAATTTACAAACGACGGAACTGACGTTTAAGTCGGAAAAAGTTCAGTCGCACGGTAAGGATAAGTCGTTAACGCTTAATTTGGCGCCGCTTTCCTTCGTTTATCTTTTACTCGAAGGGTAATTTACCTAAAGACTGAGTTTTAGTCGATTTTCGATTTTTTGCGCAACGTTTTTAAAACGACCGACTTAAAATCGAATTTTAACCTTAAAAAACTACAATTTTTAACTTGGAAAAGTCCCGTTAAAAGCGGGTTTAGATTATGAAAATATATCAAGGGGTAATTCTATGGCAATAAAAAAAGAATGTGTTGCAATGCTGCTTGCCGGCGGTCAAGGAAGCCGACTTTACGCTTTAACGAGTAAAGTCGCAAAGCCCGCCGTTACTTTCGGCGGTAAGTACAAAATAATTGACTTTCCGCTATCCAACTGCGTAAATTCCGACTTAGATACGGTCGGCGTTTTAACGCAGTATCAACCGCTTATACTTAACGATTATATCGGAAACGGTCAACCGTGGGACTTGGATAGATCCTTCGGCGGCGTACATATACTTTCGCCCTATCAAGCCAAGTCGGGTAGCGATTGGTTCAAAGGCACGGCGAACGCTATATATCAAAATTTGACTTTTATAAAACAGTATAATCCCGAGTACGTATTGATACTTTCGGGCGACCATATTTATAAAATGAACTATGCGGCTATGCTTGCGGCTCATAAACAGACTAACGCCGACTGCACAATCGCCGCTATACAGGTTCCTATCGAAGAAGCGTCTCGTTTCGGTATATTAAACACTAACCCCGACGGAAGTATTTACGAGTTCGAAGAAAAACCCAAACAGCCTAAGTCAGACTTGGCGTCGATGGGTATCTACATATTTACCGCCTCGAAACTTTACAAATACCTCGAAGAAGACGAAAAAAAGAAAGACACGACCAACGATTTCGGCAAAGATATATTGCCGTCCATGCTCGATGTGGGCGAAAAACTTTTCGCGTATAAGTTCCAAGGCTATTGGAAGGACGTCGGTACCATAGATTCTTTATTCGACGCTAATATGGATTTACTCGGCGATACGCCCAAGTTCGATTTAAAAGACAGCGGTTGGCGTATTCATTCAAGAAACCCTATTGCTCCGCCGCATTACGTAGGCGAAACGGGCGTTGTAAGAAACAGTATAGTTTCTTTGGGTAGCGAGATTTACGGAACTGTCGAAAACGCCGTGCTTTCCGACCACGTCACCGTAAAAAAAGGCGCGGTCGTCAAAAACAGCGTGCTTTTTAAAGGCGTAGTCGTCGGTGAAAACACCGTTATCGAAAACGCTATTTTGGATGAGGGTGTAGTCGTCGGTAAAAATTGTCGTATAGGTTCTAACGATAAAGAAAACCGTAAAATTGCCGTCGTCGGCAGGGGCTATGCGGTACAAGACAAGGGTGTGGTCGAGCCCGGTGAAATTCTCGAGGTCAAAGAATAACCGAAAGCATTTTACTAAAAAAGGGGGAGTAGACTATGAACGCGTTAGGTATTATATTTTCAAACATTCACGATAACAACGTTCCCGAACTTACAATGAACAGAACTATCGGCGCAATTCCCTTTGCGGGAAGATATCGTCTTATAGACTTTACATTGTCGAGCATGGTAAATTCGGGTATTACCCACGTCGGTTGCGTTACGAAACGTAATTATAGGTCGCTTATCGATCACGTCGGAAGCGGTAAGGAATGGGATTTAGCAAGGAAAAACGGAGGTTTCGTTTTATTGCCGCCTTTCGGCGAAAAGGATTCCGATTCCTTATATTCGACAAGGCTCGAAGCGTTAAAAACGGTGCTCGGTTTTATTAACAGATGTCAGGAAACTTACGTCGTTATGTCTGATACCAATTCCGTTTACAATATCGACTTCAATAAGATGTTGCAATACCATATCGAACAAAACGCCGCGGTAACTTTACTGTACGTACATAAGGATATGAAGGATATTTCGGGAACCAATAACGTCATTTTGAAAGTTTCCAACGACGGAATTGTAAAGGAACTTTCAATCGATCCCAAAATCAGCGGAAAGGTAAACGTTTACGGCAATATCTGTATTTTAAGAAAAGATTTGCTCGTGTCGCTCGTAAGCGACGCAATCGCCCACGGCAGACGCCATTTTATGAAAGACACGATTGCCAAAAACTTAAACGCCATGAAGGTCGTCGGTTATAAACACGTCGGTTATTTTGAAGAAATTTCTTCGTTGCAACGTTTTTACAACGTCAACTTAGCCTTGCTCGACAAAAAGACGAGAGACAGCCTTTTCGGTATCGCCGAAGTTTACACAAGAGCGAAAGATTCGGCACCGACCGAGTACGGCGCGAACGCAATCGTTAACAATTCCTTTATATCGGACGGTTGTACGATAGAAGGCGAAGTTTATAACAGCATTATCTTCCGCGGCGTAAAAGTCGGAAGAGGCGCTGTCGTCAGAGACAGCATATTAATGAAAAATACAATGATCGGAGATTACGCAAACATAACCGCCGTAATCACGGATAAAAACGTTTGTATACGTGACAGACGTGTTTTATCGGGGTGTAAGGAGTTACCCTTCTATTTAAAGAAGGACCTTACCGTTTAAGATGAATTTTTTAAAGAAGAATTTGTCGAAAAGTCGGGCTATAAGCCGATTATCTGAAAAATAGGGAGGAAATATTTAAAATTATGAAGGAAGTTAAATCGACAAGCCGTGCAAGCAAAACTAAAAAAAACGAGGCTAAAAAACTTGAACCCTTAAAAGTAACGGTCGAAAAAACAAGATCTGTATTATTCGTCGGTTCCGAAGCTACGCCCTTTATAAAAACGGGCGGACTTGCCGACGTTTTAGGCTCTTTACCGGTTGCGCTTGCCGAAGACGACGGTCTTGACGTTCGCGTTATATTGCCGCTTTACGGCACGATGGAAGAAGGTTTTAAAAACCATCTTACATACGTAACCAACTTTAACGTCCCCGTGGGATGGCGTAATCAATATTGCGGGCTTTTCTACTACAAACGCAAAAACGTTACGTTTTACTTTATAGACAACGAGTATTATTTCAGACGCGATAACCTTTACGGGTATTACGACGACGGCGAAAGATTTGCCTTTTTCTGCCGCGCCGTTTTGGAAACGATGTCTCACTTAGATTATTATCCCGACGTTATGCACTGCCATGATTGGCAAGCAGCACTCGCGATTGTATATCTAAAAACGCTTTACAAAAACGATCCGCTATATACTTCGGTGCGCACCCTGTTCACCATTCATAACATAGAGTACCAAGGAAGATACGCACATGACGATATTTCCGAACTTTTCGGGCTCGACGCCATGTATATCCCCGCAATGGATTATAACGGCGGATTGAACCTTATGAAGGGCGCGTTGGTATTTTCCGATTACGTATCGACGGTTAGCGCGACTTACGCTAAGGAAATTTTAACCGAACAGTACGCTTGCGGGCTTCAGTATGCGGTAATGGACGCAAAGCAAAAACTTGCGGGTATCACAAACGGTATCGACGTTAAATCTTTCGACCCGTCTACCGATAAAGCCCTTACGGTAAACTATTCCGTCGACGATTTATCGGGTAAAGCCGCTTGTAAAGCGGAAATGCAAGCACAACTCGGCTTGCCTCAAAATCCGAACGTTCCCGTTATCGCGATGATTTCAAGGCTTGTTTCCCATAAAGGGCTCGACCTTGTAAGGCAGGTCCTCGATAAAATAATGTCTTTGGACGTTCAACTCGTAATACTCGGAAAGGGCGATAAGGAATACGAAAACTTCTTTAAACGCGCAGCCGAAGTTTATCCCGACAAAATGAAGGCAATAATAGCCTACAACCCGGATTTATCGTCCAAGATATATTCGGCGGCAGATCTTTTCTTGATGCCGTCTAAGTCGGAACCTTGCGGACTTTCGCAAATGATAGCGGCGCGTTACGGCGCGGTTCCTATCGTAAGAAGAACGGGCGGACTTTACGACACGATAGTTCCTTTCAACGAAACGGGAATTTCCGGTAACGGCTTTGCGTTTAACGATTATAATGCCGACGGAATGTTTAACGTCATAAAAGACGCGGTTGCTACGTTTGCGAATAAACCCGTATTCGATACTATTTTGAAATCGGCTATGACTACGGATTTTAGTTGGAACAAATCGGCCCAAGAATATAAAAAATTATATTTAAGGTTACTCGGTTATTAACTAAACGGTAGCCGCGATAAAATAAATTTCGTTAAATATATGGTGTGTCGCGTGATGCGTCGGGGAAAATCGGCATTTTTTAAACAGAATTTTATTTTATAGGAATTATTATATGGACAGCAATTTAACAACCAAGCAAATGAAGGAACTTATAAGCGGTAAACTTGCAAGGTTTTTCGGCGTTGAAGACAACGAATGTACCAAGGACACTTTGTATAAAGCGGTAGTGCTTACCGTAAAAGACATTTTGCTTGAAAAACGTCAACAATATCACGAAACGACCAAAAAGGATAAATCCAAAAAGGTTTATTACCTTTGTATGGAGTTTTTGCTCGGCAGGTCTTTAAAAAACAACGTTTACAATCTTAATCTCGAAAGCGCGCTTACCGAGGCTTTGAAAAGTTTCAACGTCACTCTTGACGATTTATATGAAATGGAACCCGACGCAGGACTCGGTAACGGCGGACTCGGTAGACTTGCCGCTTGTTACTTGGACGGGCTTGCTTCGCAAAATTACCCCGCGTACGGTTTTTCTATCCGCTACGAATACGGACTTTTTAAGCAAAAAATAGTTGACGGTTGGCAGACGGAACTTCCCGACGAGTGGCTTCCGGGCGGCGAAGTATGGCTTACTCGTCGTTACGATAAGACTTTTAAAGTCAAGTTCGACGGAAGAGTCGAAGAAACTTGGACGGCGGACGGTTTGAAAATCAATCACGTCGATTACGAAGAAGTAGAAGCAGTACCTTACGATATGCTTGTGTCCGGTAAGGACAGCGAAGCCGTTTCCGTTTTAAGACTTTGGGCAGCGCGTTCTACCAAGACTTTCGATATGCATCTTTTCTCGCAAGGGGATTATATGCGCTGTATGAAGGAAAACAACGAAGCCGAACTTATAACCAAGGTTTTATATCCTTCCGACAACCATTTCGAAGGTAAAGCGTTAAGATTAAAACAACAATATCTTTTAGTTTCGGCGTCGTTACAAAACATTCTTGCCGACCATTATAAGCGTTACGCAACTTACGATAATTTACCCGAAAAGGTGTCTATTCATCTTAACGACACCCATCCCGCTCTTTCAGTCCCCGAACTTATGCGTCTTTTAGTAGACGAACACGGCTATTCTTGGGAAAAGGCTTGGGATATTACGATAAACACCGTTTGTTACACCAATCACACCGTTCTGCCGGAAGCGCTCGAAGTTTGGAACGAAGACTTGATTGAAAGAAGATTGCCGAGAATTTACTCCGTTATAAAGGAAATCAATCGTCGTTATTGCGAATATTTGTGGAATAAATACCCCGGCGACTGGGATAAGATAGAAAGAATGTCTTTAATGTCGTACGGAAAAGTCAGAATGGCTAACCTTTCCGTGGTAGGTTCGCGTAAGGTAAACGGCGTTTCCGGGCTTCATAGCGAAATTATCAAGAACAGTATTTTTAAAGATTTCTATTTGGATACGCCTACCAAGTTTACGAACGTAACCAACGGTATCGCTCATAGAAGATGGCTTTGTCAAGCCAATCCCGAACTTTCCGCGCTTATTACCGAGTGTATAGGCGACGGGTTTGTTCGCGACGCATCTACGCTGACGGAATTTGAAAAGTTTGTCGACGATAAGACCGTTCTTTGTCGTCTTGAAAAAATCAAGAAGATTAAAAAAGAACAACTTGCCAAGATAATTGCCGAAAGAAACGGTATTATAGTAGATACGAATTCGGTATTCGACGTTCAGGCAAAGCGTATGCACGAGTACAAACGTCAACTTTTAAACGTTATGTACATCATTCATATTTACGAGGAATTAAAAGCCAATCCCGATAAGGAAATGCTGCCTAAAACCTTTATTTTCGGGGCGAAAGCTGCGCCGGGGTATTACCTTGCGAAACAGATAATAAAACTTATTTGTTGTCTTGCCGACGATATAAACAATAATCCCGATCCCAAAATAAGGGAAAAACTCAAAGTCGTTTATATGGAAGACTATTCGGTTACCGTTGCCGAAAGTTTAATGCCCGCAACCGAGATTTCAGAACAGATTTCTTTAGCGGGAAAAGAAGCAAGCGGTACCGGTAATATGAAGTTTATGATAAACGGCGCTTTGACTGTAGGTACCGAAGACGGCGCAAACGTCGAAATGCATCAACTCGTCGGCGACGATAATATTTACATTTTCGGGCTTAGGGCGAAAGACGTCGAAAGACTTTGGTCGGACGGTTACGACGCAAATCCCTATTATTTAAACAATCACAAAATTCAAAGAATAATTCAGTCGTTAAGGAAGGGATATTCGGGTGTGAGTTTCGATTCGTTTGCTCAATATCTAACCGTTAATTGTCCCGTTGCCGATCCTTATATGTGCCTTGCCGACTTTGCTTCTTACCTTGAAACTAAGGAAAGAATAGACAAAGATTATCTTGACAGAGATAACTGGAACAAAAAATCGCTTATTAATATTTCAAAAGCGGGCTTCTTTGCCGCTGACCGCGCGATAAGGGAATACGCCGACAATATTTGGAATTTAAAGCAGGTTACTAAAGACGGCATTATTAAATAATAGCTGCTATAAAATGGTGATAACGGGCTTATAGACTCACTTTATTAGAAAACAAATGTTCAAATTCAATCCGAACGTTAAGGATTTCAAGTCTTTGACGGGCGCAGTCGATACAGACGAAAAATTTAATATAGCCGTTCTTAGCGACTCGAAAAAAGTAGCCTTTTTAATCGCGAAGGACGGCGGAGAATACAAAAAATACTCTATGACTTACAATAAGTCAAAGGGTATGTTTTGCGTGTCTTTAAAAAATTTAACGAGCGGCTTGTATTTTTATCGTTTTGAAACCGAAGAATGCATATATGGACAGGGCGGCGGACTTTGGGCTAAAAAGGCTGCTAAAAACACCTGCGTCGATTATCAACTTACCGTTACCGAAAAAGATTATTCCACGCCCGATTTTTTAAAAGGAGCGATTATTTATCAGATTTTTCCGGATAGATTTTGTCGGGGCGGCAACGCAACCGTCGAAAGCGGCAAAATACTTTGCGAAGACTGGTTTAAAACGCCTACTTACAGAAATAGCGACGGCAAGGTTTTAAACAATGAGTTTTACGGCGGCGATTTTAAGGGTATACGTTCTAAACTCGGCTACTTAAAAAAACTCGGCGTGTCGGTCGTTTACCTTAATCCCGTTTCCGAAGCCTTTTCGTCTCATCGTTACGATACGGGTGATTATCTTAAACCCGATCGGCTTTTGGGAAGCGAAGACGACTTAAAAAGCCTTATCGAAGAGGGCGAAAAGGTAGGAATTTCCTTTATTTTCGACGGTGTTTACAATCACACGGGTGCGGATAGCAGATATTTTAACAAATATTTGACTTACGATGACGTCGGTGCTTATAATTCGGTCGATTCGCCCTATTACGATTGGTATTCTTTTTACGATTACCCTAACGGTTACAGCGCTTGGTGGAATTTTAAAAATCTACCGTCGATAAAGAAAGATTCTCGTAATTTTCAAACTTTTATACTCGAAAAAGTCCTTCCTTATTACTTTGAAATGGGTTTTAAGGGGGTGCGGCTTGACGTCGTTGACGAACTTACCGACGATTTCGTCGAAAAAATTCGCCAAGTTGCCAAGCGTTACGGCGCGGCGGTCATCGGCGAAGTTTGGGAAGACGCGACTAACAAAATCGCTTACGGCGTAAGGCGTAAATACTTTTTTGGCAAGGAACTCGATTCGGTTATGAATTACCGTTTACGCGACGGTATATGCGACTTTTTAATGAATAAGAAGACCGATTATTTCGTAAACGTTATCGAAAGTCAAAAAAACAACTATCCCAAATGCGCACTCGACGGTATGATGAACCTTCTTTCTTCCCACGATACGGTTAGAATTATCAACAATCTCGGACGGGAAAAGGTTGTTACCGACAAAGATAAACTTAAAGACCTTGTGCTTTCTTACGAAGAATTGTTTTTCGGTAAACTGCTTGCTAAGGCGGCGTACGCTATTTTGTTTACCGTTTACGGCAGCCCTTCCGTTTATTACGGCGACGAAGTCGCTATGACGGGCGATCTCGATCCCTACAACAGACGGACTTATCCGTGGGGAAGGGAAAATAAAGACTTTTTGGAATACTTTAAGGCGCTTGCGAAAATAAGGCGGGAAGAATCCGTTTTTAAAGAAGGCGAACTTAACTTTTTGTATTACGACGACAAAACGGTAATTTATGAAAGAGTTGACGACGAAAACCGCATTATCGTTGCGGTTTCTTGTTCGACAACCAAACAAAAAATAACTTTCAACGCTCCGTTTATTGATCTTTTAAGCGATTGCGGAGAACAAAAAAACACTTTTACCCTTTGCTTCGGCGAGGCTAAAATCTTAAAGCAAATTTAGTGAAATTTGCCGATAACGGGCTTATAGGACGACTTATTTGCCTTACTTATATTGTAAAATATCCACATCAGGGAGATAAAATATGGACATACTTCAAAGAATAACGAGCGAATTTAATCTTCGCCCCGAACACGTAAAAAACATTGTCGAACTTTTAGACGCTGACAACACGATACCTTTTATAGCGCGTTACCGTAAAGAACTTACGGGGCACGTTGACGATCAGGTTTTGAGAGAACTTAACGACAGACTTATTTATCTTCGTAATCTCGAAAAAAGAAAGGAAGACGTTAGTGCTAATATCGAAGAACAAGGAAAACTTACCGAAGAAATCGTCGTTGCGTTGCAAGCAGCCGAAACGCTTACGGAAGTCGAAGATATATATAGACCTTATAAGCAGAAAAAGAAAACGCGTGCGACGGTTGCTATTGCAAAAGGGCTCGAACCGCTTGCCGATATGTTGCAAGCGCAAGATATTAAAGACGGCAGTTTAGAAGACCTTGCGAAACCTTTCGTATCGGAAGAAAAAGAAGTTAAAAACGAAAAAGACGCTTTGCAAGGCGCGCAAGACATTATCGCCGAAAGAGTTTCCGACGATGCGGAACTTCGTAAAAAACTTCGTCGTATTTTCATGAGAAACGGTGAGATTTCTTCGAAACTCGTAAAACCCGAAGAAGAAGGCGCTTCCGTGTACGAAATGTATGCGGATTATCAAGAAGCCGTTGCCGAGATAAAAAGCCACCGTGTTCTTGCGTTAAACCGCGGCGAAAAGGAAGGTTTTTTACGTGTTAAAGTCGCAGTCGATAAAGAATTTGCTTACAGAGTATGTCAAGCGGGCTTCGTAAAGGAAGGCAGTATTTCCACCGAACTTGTCAAAGCAGCCGTTTGCGACAGTTACGACAGACTTATTTATCCTTCTATCGAGCGTGAAATCCGTAACGTTTTAACGGAAAGTGCCGACGAGCAAGCGATAAAGATGTTCGAGGTCAACTTGCAACCTTTATTAATGCAACCGCCCGTAAAGGACGTTATAACGATGGGCTTCGACCCCGCTTACAGAACGGGTTGTAAGATTGCCGTTGTTGACGAAACGGGTAAGGTTCTCGATAAAACGGTTGTTTTCCCGACTCCGCCGCAGTCCAAGGTGGAAGAAGCAACCGCCACTTTAATCAAACTTATCAACAAACACAAAGTCGACGTTATTTCGATAGGTAACGGAACTGCTTCTAAGGAATCTGAAATTTTCGTTGCCGACCTCATTAAAAATCCGCTTATCGACCACAAAGTAAGCTACATTGTCGTAAGCGAAGCGGGTGCGTCGGTATATTCGGCTTCTAAACTCGGCGCGGAAGAATTCCCCGATTACGACGTTTCCGAAAGATCTGCCGTTTCTATTGCGAGAAGGTTACAAGATCCTTTAGCCGAACTTATAAAAATCGATCCTAAGTCTATCGGCGTCGGTCAATATCAACACGATATGCCGCAGGCAAGGCTTGACGGTGTTTTAAAGGGCGTTTTGGAAGACTGCGTTAACAAGGTCGGCGTAAATCTTAACACGGCATCCGCTTCTTTACTTGCATACGTATCGGGGCTTAACAGCGCGATAGTTAAAAATATTGTAAAGTATAGGGAAGAAAACGGCAAGTTTACGTCGCGTCGTGATCTTTTAAAGGTTCCTAAACTCGGAGAAAAGGCTTTTGAACAGTGTGCGGGCTTCTTGCGTATTCCCGACGGTAAAAACGTTTTGGATAACACGGGCGTTCACCCCGAAAGTTATGAAGCGACGATAAAACTTTTAGACGTTTTCGGTTTTACGCCCGAAGACGTAAAAGCGGGCAAGGTTGCTGAACTTACTCAAAAAATTAAAGAATTCGGGGAAGAAAAAACCGCCGCGCTTTGCGGTTTGGGCGTTCCTACTTTGCGCGATATTTTAGGCGAACTTTTAAAACCCGGCAGGGACGTAAGGGATACTTTACCAAAGCCGATGCTTCGTTCCGATATTTTAAGCATACAGGATTTAGTGCCCGGCATGCAAATCAAAGGTACCGTTCGTAACGTTATAGACTTCGGTGCATTTGTCGATATAGGCGTTCATCAAGACGGACTCGTTCATATTTCCGAGATTTCCGACAATTATATTCGCCACCCGTCCGAGGCTTTAAAAGTAGGACAAGTAGTAACGGTTACCGTATTGGGCGTTGACGTTAAAAAGAACAGAATATCTTTAACAATGCGTTCGCAAAAGAAAAATGCTTGACAAAGACGTAATATTCTGTTAAAATCAAATATATCAATAGGGAGGAATGACTATGACTTTCAATAAAGTTAAAGAGATTATTGCCGAACAATTGGGTATCGACGCTAATACTATTACCGAAAACAGTAAGGTTATTGCCGATCTCGGCGCCGATTCTCTTGATATCGTAGAACTCGTTATGGCTCTTGAAGACGAATTCGGCATTTCCGTCGATGAAGATAAAGTTCAAAGCCTTGTTACGGTCGGCGATATCGTCGCGCTCATAGATAGCAATTAGTAAACATGGTCGATAATCGACCTATAGGCGGACTTTTTTAAAAGTCCGCCTTTCCGTTTTAAAGGGCTGCCGCAAATTTTCACAATTTGCAAACAGCTCTTTTTTTGTTAAAACCTTTTATTTACAGTTTGAAAATATAGCGAAGTTTGGTTTTTGAAATTAAAAAGGTGAAAAACAAGAAATAATTATTTTTTTGCTTGTTTAAAGTTTAAAAAGCAACTAAAACAAAGCAATCTTAAACTTGCAAAAAATCGTCGATAATCGACCTATATGCGGACTTTGTGCGTTTTTTCTATCATTTGTACCGCAAACAAATTAAAAAGTTTTTTGTTTTTTCGTGTAGTCGTTTTATCCTTTTGGTTTATCAAAAAGTTTTTTACTGCCGAAAAGTGCCGCCGACTTAATTAAAAAATTAAGGCGCCGTCGACAAAAAATATTTGACAAGCCAAAATATTTTGCCTTAAAACACTTTATATTTTCGTTAAACTATGTTATACTTAATATAATTCTAATTAATATTAAGTTAAAGAGGTAACTTAATTGGGCAAAGGTGTAAAAAGTAAACAAAGCGAACGCGCGAGCGGTTTTGCAAAAGAAATTTTCGGAATGGGGTTGATGTTATTTTCAATCCTGTCTTTGCTATGCCTAATAACGGGGGACGTCGTTTTTTATACGATAGGGGCATACGTACAAGGCTTTTTCCTCGGTCTTTTCGGTTACTTTGCTTTTCCCGTTATAGGTTTCGTAATTTTATTGGGGCTAAATTGTCTTATCGGGCATAGAATTTTTTCAAAAAAAACAAGGCGTTTAATAAGGCTTTTCTGTCTGTTTGCCTTTTCGGTGATGGCGATAATCCAAACCGCAGCTTTTTATGACAGACGTCTTGACTTTTTCGCGAATTTTGCCGCGGCTTACGGTAAGGGACTGAGAACGTTAAGTAACTCCACGCCGCTCGGTGCCGTATCGATGATTATCATAAATCCGATAGGCTTTATATCGAGCAAGGCGGGATGCTATATCGTTTTTGCTCTTTTAATCATTTTCTCGTTATTGCTTATCTTTAAAAAACAAGTAGCTAAGTTTTTTACGCGCGCATCCGATAACGCTCAAACTAAGCGTGAAGAAAAGGGTTCTAAGGAAGGTAAAAAGAAAAAAGACAAAAAACGTCAACCTTTCGCCCCCGTCGAAGAAACTAATCGGCAATTTCAAAATCAACCTTTCGAAACTCAACAATTCCCGAACCAACAATCGCAAAATTTCCCTGCCGATAACGACGAAATGCAACAAAATTCGCCGCGCCGTCCTTCCTTTATGGAAAACTTCGGCGATTTCGGTATGAAAACAAAGCGTGATTTTAATAAAGAAAGCAAGCCTATCGACGTTTTCGGCAACGGTTTCGGAATGCGTAATCAAAATTCGTCGAACAGTCGCAACGGCGAAACTTATCAGCAAAGATACCGTGACGATTTAAGTCCGGAAGCTAATTATATCATTACGCCTCCGCCTTTACGCCCCGAAGACATAGGGCAACCGCCTATAAAGGCCAATAACCCGTCCAACTCTTTCGACCGTACCCGCACTGCCGCGCCCGACTATGACAAATCGTCCATGGGCGGAACGGTTTTCGGCGAAACGAGGGGAAGAACGAACGGTAAAACGGATGACTTTTCCGCCTCGCGCGACGATCGAAACTACTCTAGCGACAGACCTTTTACAAGCGAAACTCGCGGCGGACTTTTCGATAACTTTACGGACGACAGACAGAACGAGCCTTTCACGCCGACTAACGGTAGTCGGTCGAACGTAGCAAACGACGATTACAATCGTGACATAAAGGAAAGATTGGGCGTTGACCGCGGCAAACGCCGTCAGGACGACGAACTTTCCAAGACGGTCGACTCCTTCATGAAGGACGGCGGCAATAATTTCGGGTTAGACGATCTTCCCAATTCCGAAAAGACTTATAACCCCGCCGAACACGTTAAGTCGGACAGTTTCAATCCTAACGAAGTAATACGCAACCGCGGTACCGAAATGCGAAAATCTGCGTTTAACCGTGACGGCGAATTCGGACGTGAGTCTTTCGCTAAAAACGAGGAAGAAACGTCGCGTGCGACTAACGGTACGGCTACCGGTAGAATTGACGACGTTCCTAATCGTTCGAACGTTCCCGATATGAACGCAACGGAAACTCCGTTTGAGTCCATACGAAGGAAAGACGAATTCGGGCGTACTGCTTTTTCCGAACAATTTTCCGAAGATAAGACTCGCGATTCTTATAGAGAGAATACGTTTGGCGAACGTTCCGCATTCGGACAAGACCGTCAAACGGACGGAACGAATACCCGCACCGAAACGACAAGGGTTACAAATAACCGAACTACCAACAATCAAACGAATACCAGGACAAACGTTTACGTTTCAAACGAAAACGGACGTAAAAGCGAAACGGGCGTTAACGAGCAACCTGCAAACCGCTCGAATAACGGCGGTTTTAACAAGGACGACGGTGCTATGTCGGGGAGCGGTTCGTTTACTTCTTCGACGGAAGGCGAACTTGCTAAGCTTACAGACGAAACGGATCTGAATGACGGTTATGCTTCCATAGAAGAAATGCCGCACAACTACAAATATTCCAAGCCGCCAATCGACTTGTTGACCGAAATTACTGTCGACCAAGGGAAAGTCATTGCCGAAAGGCAACGGCTTATGGAACTTGCTAAACTCGTCGAAGTCAATTTTGCTAAGCGCGGCATAACCGTTTATCTCGATAACATCGTATACGGTATGTCGATTACTCGGTTCGAATATACTATTCCCACCGAAACTTCGGTAAAGTGTTTTACTCAAAACCAAGGCGACCTTGCCGTATGGCTGCACGCCAAAGGCGAAATTCGTATCGTCGCGCCTATACCGGGAACGTCAAAGATCGGTATAGAAGTTCCTAATAACGTAAGCATGACGGTCGGGCTTAAAGAACTTTTAGCGTCGTCTCAATTCAAACGGCTTAAAAAAGACGGTATTTACATTCCCGCCGGTAAAAACGTTATGGCTGAACCCGTATTTATAAATCTTACCGATATGCCCCACTTGTTGGTAGCGGGTGCTACGGGTACGGGTAAATCTGTCTTTTTGAACGCAATGCTTACAAGTTTACTGTACACTTACTCTCCCGAAGAGTTAAGAATCGTTATAGTCGATCCCAAGCAACTTGAATTCGTTAATTTCGAAGGCATACCTCATCTTTTATTTAACAAGATAATAACCCAAGCCGAAGAAGCCGCCGCGCTTTTAAGTTACCTTGTTAAGGAAATGGAAGACAGGTATAAATTGTTTGCTCGCGTAAAGGTTAAAAAGATAAGCCAGTATAACGAAACGATAGATAAGCGAACCACAAAGAAACTTCCGTACATTATCATTCTTATCGACGAATTCGCCGATCTTATGATGAAGAACGCCGCGGCTAAAAAGGATATGGACACAAGTATTCAACGTCTTGCCCAACTTGCAAGGGCGGCGGGGATTTCGCTTGTTTTCGCGACGCAAAGACCTACTACCGACGTTATCGACGGAACTATCAAAAACAACTTCCCCGCACGTATTTGCTTTAAGACGGCGGACTATACGAACTCTCAAGTCGTTATAGGCGAAAACGGAGCGGAAAAGTTGTTGGGAAAGGGCGATTTATTGTATAAAACGAACGGTCCTACCGAAAGAGCACAAGGCGCTCTTGTCGAAGATAACGAAATAATAAGAGTCGTTTCTTACGTTAACGAAAACAACGACTGTTACTACGATAAAAATCTTTTGGAATATATCAACAAAACGGCAAAAACTTACGGAATAACCCAAAGCGCCGAAAAGGAAGGACAAATGTCTATGGACCTCGGCGAAACGGGCAATCCCGCCGATATGCCCGTCGTTTACAGACGCGCGGTAAGAGTTGTAATTGTTCTCAACACGACGTCTAAATCGACGCTGCAAACCAAACTCGGTATAGGTTACAACAAAGCGGCGCGTATTATAGACTGGATGGAAAAACAGGGGTTTATTTCTTACGTCTTAGATAATAAACAACGTGAAATCCGTATTGACCGCGCAACGTACGAACAAGTTTTCGGCGAGCCTTTTAACGAAGATTATACCAAGTAGTTTTTTAAACTTATAACAACTATTAAAAACTTCGACTGCTTTAAAAAGGAAGGGGCTTTTTTTCCGATTAGGCACGTCGAAGAAAGTAAAATAAAGAACTAAGGCAAATTATATGGAAAAGAAAACAGTCGGGATAATATCTCTCGGATGCGATAAAAACCGTATGGACAGCGAAAAGCTTCTCGGTTTTTTGGACGGAGATTATCAAATAACCAACGACGTCGAAGAAACACAAATTTTAATCATTAATACCTGCGCTTTTTTGGAGTCTGCAAGAAAGGAATCCATCGATACGGTGTTTTCCTATCTTCCTTATAAAAAACAAGGTAAGCTGGAAAAAATGATTATGACGGGCTGCTTGCCGCAAAAGTTCATAGACGATATTTTCGAAGCCTTGCCCGAGGTTGACGGTTTTTTGGGAACTTTCGACGGAAGCCTTCTAAAAAGGCTGATAACCGACCTATACGCGGGGTTACGCGTAAATTACGTCGGTAAAGGCGAAGAGCTTAAATGTCGAAGATATTTGACTACGCCGCCGCATTACGCCTATTTAAAAATTGCGGACGGTTGCAATAATCATTGCACTTATTGCTTGATACCTAAAATCCGCGGACCTTTTAAATCGGAAAAATTAGAGGACCTTATCGATGAAACTAAAAGTTTGGGTGAAGTTTCCGAACTCATTTTAGTTGCGCAAGATACTACTAAGTACGGAACGGATTTATACGGCAAACCTTCGTTGCCGCTACTTGTGAAAAAACTTTCCGAACTCGATAACGTCGGGGCTATAAGGCTTTTATATTGTTATCCCGAACTCGTGGACGACGATTTAATCGAAGAATTCAAAACGAATAAAAAGCTTATTCATTATATCGACATACCCTTGCAACACGCTTCGGACGGTATTTTAAAACTGATGGGTAGAAAGGGTAGTTACGAAAACAATTTGGCGCTTATCGAAAAGTTGAAAAAGAACGTTCCCGATATAGCCGTGCGTTCGACTTTCATTGCGGGGTTTCCGACCGAAACGGACGAAGACGTTGAAATTTTAGCAGACTTTTTAAGAAAGGCAAAACTGTTTAACGCAGGCTTCTTTGCCTATTCGAAAGAACCCGACACGCCTTCCTATAAACTACAAGGGCAACTTAAAAAAGCCGAAAAAACAAAACGCGTAAAATATCTTTACAAAGTTCAGCAAAGCGTGATGTTCGATATTTTGGACGGCTACGTCGGCAAAGAACTCGACGTTGTTTTCGACGGAGCAAACCGAACCATGACCGAATTTTTCGGAAGAGCCTACTTTTCCGCTCCCGATATAGACGGAAAAATCATTTTAAAAGGCGATATTCTTTTAGAACAAGGCAAAAAATACAAAGTAAAAATACTCAAAAGACGGGGTGTCGATCTCGTCGGGGAGGTTTTATATGAACTTACCGAATAAACTTTCGGTTTTAAGATTATTGCTTATACCGATTATAGTCGTTACTTTTTACGTGCGGTTTCCATGTCATTATATCGTGTCGTGCGCTCTTTTCGGGACAGCCGCGTTTACGGATTTTCTCGACGGGCATATTGCAAGAAAGTATAACCTTGTAACCGACCTCGGAAAATTTCTCGATTCAAGCGCCGATAAAGTTCTTGTATTAACTACGTTGATACTTCTTCTCGACGCGGGGCTTTTGACGGGCGGTCTGTTTCCTTCCTTCATCGGCGGGCTTTGCGTCATACTCATTTTGGCAAGGGAAATTTTAATTTCTTGTTTACGTATGGTTACTGCGGCGAAAGGCGTCGTTATGGCGGCGGATAAACTCGGTAAATTAAAGACCGTTTTACAAGACATATCGATAGTATTTTTCCTTTTAGCCGGAGAAATCGGTAAAGACGGAACTCTTTATAACGCTTTTAACAACGCGGAACTTGCCGCCGGCTTCCATGACGGAATACTCATAACGGCGCTCGTTTTGTTCGGGCTTGCCGTAATAATGACGGTAGTTTCGGGCGTTCATTACGTTTACGTTTACGGTAGGGATTTGGAAAGCAAATGAAAACGTTGGTTCTTTCCTTTCAAAAAAGAACGGCAAATTCCGATTTATCCTACGAAAGCGGATTTATAGAGTTTTTAAACAAGTATACCATTTACGTAGATAGGCTGACGGTATTTTCGAAAAACGACGATAACGGGCTTATAGCCGCGCTTTCGGATGATTACGACTTGGCGTTTATAATAAACGGGGACAGTGCGGGATTCTATATTCCGTCCGTTTTGGCTACACTTGAAATGAAACCCGATGCGAACGGTTTTTGCGGCGAAAAAAAGGTCGTTTCGATAGTTCCGTCTAATTACGCCGACGGTTACGGCGAAAAGTTGGAAGACGCTTTATATAAAAAGTTTTCCTTGGCTTTTAGTAGAATAGTTTTTAAACTATACGGCGTAAAAGTTGACGACGTAGCAAAGGTTACGCATAAAATATCGCAAACCTATCAATGCGCTTATTTCAGTATCGCCGATAAATACGGCGATATAACCGTAAGTCTTTTGTATAGCGACGTCGCGCCTAAAAAGCAGGTCGATAAGGCGGTTAGGGAATTTATCGTCGCACTGAAAAATCATATTTACGCCGAAGACGATATCAGTCTTTCAAAAAGGTTTAACGATATTTTAAAATTGCGAAAGCAAACCGTTTGCACGGCGGAGTCTATGACGGGCGGCAGAATTGCTTCAAAAATCGTTTCCGTCGGCGGCGCGAGCGACGTTTTTTACGAAGGGCTCGTTACCTACGACACTCTTGCGAAAGAAAGACGGCTTGACGTAAAGCACAGCACGGTCGTTCAAAACACCGTTGTTTCCGAACAAGTCGCTTACGAAATGGCTAAAGGGCTTCTCGCGCAAAATCATTGCACCCTTTGCATAACGATTACCGGTTACGCCGGTTCGGACGTGCATCCTTCCGATGACGACGGGCTTTGCTATATCGGTGTCGGTACAAAGGAAAAAATCCAGGTTTATAAGTACCGCTTTAAAGGAAGTCGTGCGGAAAACATCGAAAACGCTTCCAACGCCGCTTTGTTTTTGGCTATTAAAACGGTCGAAAATCTCGACAGTTTGTAGTTTGCCGCTTTAAAAAGTTGTTTAACGGTAGTGAGGACGCACCCGCAAAAATAATTAAATCAAGAAACAATATTTCAACAATTTTTACATATACCGGAGGAATTATGGAAGATAAATTAAAAGCACTTGAGAAAGTCGTTCACGAAATCGAAAAAGAGTACGGAAAAGGCGCTATTATGACGCTCGACCAAAACGTCGCCGCACAAGGCATAGATACTATCTCGACGGGCTGTATCGCGCTCGACGTCGCTTTGGGTATAGGCGGACTTCCGCGCGGCAGAGTCGTCGAAATATATGGCCCCGAATCTTCGGGTAAAACGACCTTAGCCCTTCACGCTATTGCGGAAGCCCAAAAAGCGGGCGGAATAGCCGCTTTTATCGACGCAGAACACGCGCTCGATCCTATTTACGCGCAAAAACTCGGCGTTGATCTCGATAAACTTTATATTTCTCAACCCGATTGCGGCGAACAAGCGTTAAACATTGCCGAAATGCTCGTTGAAAGCGCGGCGATTGATCTTATCGTTATCGACTCGGTTGCGGCGCTTACGCCAAAGGCGGAAATCGAAGGCGAAATGGATGACAGTGCGGTCGGTATGCAAGCAAGACTTATGTCCAAAGCCCTTCGTAAACTTACCCCTGTCATCAATAAAACGAATACTTGTTTGATTTTCATTAACCAATTACGTGAAAAAATCGGCGTTATGTTCGGCAACCCGGAAACCACTACGGGCGGCAAAGCGCTTAAGTTTTACGCAAGCGTGCGTATCGACGTAAGAAAAGCCGACGCCTTAAAAGACACGACGGGTATTATCGGTAACAGAACAAAGGCAAAGATTGTAAAAAACAAGCTTGCCCCTCCGTTTAAGACAGCCGAATTCGACGTTATCTACGGCAGAGGAATTTCTCAAGCGGGTTGCATACTCGATATGGGCGTCGAGTTGGGGCTTATCGAAAAAAGCGGCTCTTGGTTCTCTTTAAACGGCGAGAAAATCGCGCAAGGAAGAGAAAAAGCGAGAGATTATTTGGAATCCAACCCGATAGTCGCTGCCGAAGTCGAAAAGGCTATAAGGGAAAAACTCGTTCTTAAAGATTCGGACGCATCGTTTGATGCGGACGAAGAAACCGAAGAATAAAAAAATTTCTAAGAGGCTTAGCAACATTAAGCCTCTTAATTAATATCTTTTATATTATGGAATTGTTTGAAACTATAGGCAACACGCCTCTTATAAGGCTGAATGAAACCGAAAAGCGTTTCGGCTTAGCCTCGCCTTTGTTTGCAAAAGCGGAGTATTTTAATCTTACGGGCAGTATAAAAGACCGTGCTGCTTTTAATATTTTGTCCGAGGCTGCAAATCGCGGAGTTTTACATAGCGGCGATTATATTGTCGAAGCGACCTCCGGCAATATGGGAATATCTCTTGCTGCAATAGGCAAAAAATCGGGCTATAAGCCTGTTATCGTTATTCCCGATGGTTTTAGTAAGGAAAGGATCGCTCTTATAAAAGCCTATGGAGGCGAAGTCGTTTTTACGCCTGCCGAAGCCGGAATGGAAGGCGCCGTTAAAAAAGCCGAGGCGCTTGCCGCATCTTTAAACGGTTATTACGTCGACCAATTTAATAATCGCGATAATTATATGGCACACTACAAAACTACCGCGCCGGAAATATATAACGTCCTAAACGGTAACGTCGCGTGCTTAATCGCGGGGATAGGCTCGGGCGGAACGATAACGGGTACGTCAAAGTTTTTAAAGGAAAAAACTACGGTAACCGTTTGCGGTGTGGAGCCTTACTATAGTCCGCTGTTATCGCAAAACCGCATCGGAAAGCATAGAATACAAGGTATCGGCGCGAATTTTGTTCCGTCTATTCTTGATAGAAATTGTTTAGACGATATAATTGCCGTGTCCGACGAAGACGCGGAAAGTTTCACAAAACTTTTGGCTAACACGGAAGGTCTTTTATGCGGCGTGTCTTCGGGGGCGGCGTATGCGGCGGCTGTAAGGTATTTGCAGAGTAACAAAGTTGACGGAAATACCGTCGTGATATTTCCCGACGGCGGCTTAAAATATATGTCGATAGGATTGTTTGAATAATGACAGATTATAAAAAAGATAGCGTTAACGGGCTTATAGACCGATTTTTAAGTAAAAAAGTCGACGTTGACGGGTATGTTTCGCAACGTGACGTAGAAGAAATAATTTTGCAAATCAAGCATATGTTTTTTTCCGAAACGAAACGCCCGACGCACCGCTACTTAAGTAGGCGTGCCGAGGCGAAAAGATTGTTTTCGCTCGTAAACGGACAAATCGAAGCAAGTTTAAACGGCGATAAAAAATCCGAAGCCGAAAAACTTACTTATGATTTTTTGGAAAGTTTGCCCGAAATAAAAAACAAACTCGAGAAAGACCTTGTCGCTTTTTTAAAAGGAGATCCCGCGGCGGAAAGCGACAAAGAAGTTATTTTATGCTATCCCGGATTTCACGCGATATTTACCTACAGGCTTGCACATAAACTTTACGAACTCGGTATTCCGATTTTGCCGCGCGTGTTTACCGAAATCGCTCACAAAAAAACGGGTATCGACATACACCCCGGCGCGCGGATAGGCGAATACTTTTTTATCGACCACGGCACGGGTGTTGTAATAGGCGAAACCGCCGAAGTCGGTGACTACGTAAAAATTTATCAAGGCGTTACCTTGGGCGCGGTGTCTTTAAAGAACGCCGAAAGTTTGAAAGGTAAAAAAAGGCATCCGACCGTTTTAAACGGCGTAACGATTTACGCAAACGCGACCGTATTGGGCGGAGATACGGTTATCGGCGAAAATATTACCATACCGTCGGCGGCGTTTATTACTAAAAGTCAGGGCGTTTAAAACAAAACGTTGTAACTAATTATGCGGTAAACGGGCTTATAGCCCGACTTTTACCGTTTTTTTTGTTGCAATTTTCCGTAATAAAAAAGTAAAAAACGGCGGGCGGTTTTAAAAAGAGAAAAATAACGGGCGTCTAAGGGATAAAATTTCCGCGGTTTGTTAAATATGTTTGACAAATCTTTTTATATGGTATACAATTATAACAGTATAAAATTATATAAAGTGTACGATCGTAATATAGACGTATTGAAAATAGAGTCGGTTGTTTACCGTGCCGCAAAAGCGTTTAGCGGTTTTACTTTTTTACGCTTGAAATTACGATAACGTCGTTTCTATATCGTTTTATAAAATTTAAATCCCAGGAGGTTTGTTATGTCACAATATGCAAGCTCCCTGTTTCTGGCAAGCGGTGCAAACACCGGCTTAATAATCGCAATTGCAGCAGTAGTTGCAGTTTTGGCTACGGTAATAGGCATATTCGTAGGCACGAAACTTGCGTCAAAGTCAAGAGAACGTAAAATCGGCTCTTACGAATCGGTTATCGCGCGCATGAAAGAGGAGGCTGAACAGGAGTGCAAAGCGCTGAAAAAAGAAGCGATTTTAGAAGCTAAGGACGTTGAAATCAAACTTCGTAACGAAGTCGAACGCGAAGCAAAGGAAAAACGTCAAGAACTTACTAAACTCGAACAGCGCCTTAATCAGAAGGATGAAGTTTTAAGCAAGAAGGATTCCAACTTGCTTAAAAAGAACGAGGAGTTGGAACAACAACAAAAAGAACTTGACAAAAAGTCTGCGGAAATTCAAAAAATTAAAGAAAAACTCGCAGGTCAAGAACAACTTATGATGGCGGAACTCGAAAAGGTCGCCGGTCTTACCAAGGAAGAGGCTAAACAACGCCTTATCGAAAGCATTTTGGACGAAGCGAGAAAGGATTCTGCCTTGCAAGTCAGACAGATCGAGCAAGAGGCTAAAGACGAAGCCGATAAAAAGGCTAAAAACATCATAAGCCTTGCCATTCAACGCTGTTCCACCGATCACGCGTCGGAAATTACCGTTTCGACGATTGCTCTTCCCAACGACGATATGAAGGCGAGAATTATCGGTAGGGAAGGCAGAAACATTAGGGCGCTCGAAAACGCAACGGGTATAGAACTCGTTATCGACGACACGCCCGAAGTCGTTATCGCGTCGGGCTTCGATCCCGTCCGTCGTGAAGTCGCTAAGATTTCGCTTGAAAGGCTTATTGCCGACGGAAGAATTCACCCCGCACGCATCGAAGAAACCGTTGAAAAGGTTAAAAAAGAACTTGAAACTCAAGTTAAGCAAAACGGCGAAGAAGCCATGTACGAGGTCGGGCTTTTCGGTATTCACCCCGAACTTATTAAGTTGCTCGGCAGGTTAAAGTACAGAACAAGTTACGGACAAAACGTTTTGAAACACTCTATCGAAGTCGCTACCTTAGCGGGTATTATGGCAGCCGAACTCGGTGCCGACGTTAACTTGGCAAAACGCGGCGGACTTTTACACGATATAGGTAAGGCTGTCGACCACGAAGTTGAAGGAACGCACATCTCAATCGGCGTGGATCTTGCAAAAAAGTATAAAGAAAGCAAAAACGTCGTCAACTGTATAGGCGCGCATCACGGCGATATCGAACCTAAGACTATCGAAGCGGTGATAGTTCAAGCGGCGGACGCTATTTCGGGCGCAAGACCGGGCGCGAGAAGGGAAACGGGAACCAATTACATCAAACGTCTCGAACAACTTGAAAATATCGCAACTTCTTTCCAAGGCGTCGAAAAGAGTTACGCCATTCAAGCGGGGCGCGAAATCCGCGTAATGGTAAAACCCGAACAAGTCGATGACGCAAAAGCGTTGTTCTTAGCGAAAGACATTGCTAAAAAGATAGAAGCGGAACTCGAGTATCCCGGACAAATCAAAGTAAACGTAATAAGAGAATGGCGCGCCGTAGAGTACGCTAAATAAGATTACGCTGAAACATATAACAAGGGCTGGCGTATAATTACGTTAGCCCTTGTTAAAATATTAAACGAAATGAATGCTACATTGGAAAAAAAAATAAAAATGCTTCCGCTCGATCCCGGCGTGTACGTAATGCTTAATAAAGACGGGCAAGTCATTTACGTCGGTAAGGCGAAGGTTTTGAAAAACCGCGTGAAGCAATATTTTTATTCGAGCGTCAAGACCGATAAGGTCATGGCGATGGTTTCCAATATAGAAGATTTCTATTATATTATTACGAAATCGGAAGTCGACGCTTTATCGCTTGAAAACAATCTGATAAAAAAGTACAAACCTAAATATAACATTCTTTTAAAGGACGATAAAACTTATCCGTACGTAAAAATCGACCTTAAAAAAGCCTTTCCGTATTTTGAAATCGTGCGTTATTTAAAGCGTGACGGTGCTAAATATTTCGGTCCGTTTATGGGCGTTTCCGCTAAGGATGTTTTAGAGATTATAAACGACTGTTTTTTGGTTAGACCGTGTCGTATGTCGCTCGAAACCCACCGTGAAAAGCGAGAGTGTTTAAATTACCACATTAAACGTTGTAACGCCCCGTGCGTAGGGTATATAAGCGAAAAAGAATACGCCGAAAGCGTTAATAAGGCGATTGATTTTTTATCGGGTAACGACGACGAAGCCGAAGATATTTTAAGGGCGAAAATGCAACGTTTTGCCGAACTCGGCGAATACGAACTTGCCATAAACGTTCGTGAAAAATTAAAAGTTTTAGATAAAATCAAACTAAAAAAGATTACCAACCTAAACAGATTCATAAACGCCGATATTATTGCGGTCGCGACGAACGGTTTGTATTTTTCCGTAAATCTTTTGATTACGAGAAACGGCAGAATGCAAGGCGGTAAAAACTTTTCAATCGACACCTTGGCTTCGGATAAAGCCGACGTCGTTGCGGAGTTTATACGTAGTTATTATATAGGCGAAAGGGAATTGCCCGACGAGATTATTTTATACGAGGAATGTGCGGAAATCGACCTATTGACCGACTTTTTTAAACAAGAGTACAAAAAAAGCGTTTCGATTATCGAGCCTAAACAGGGTGTGAGACGGCAACTTGCCGAAATGGCTTACGGCAACGCTTGCGACTATTTGGAAAAGACTGTGTCTAAGATAATTCACGACAACGATTTAACGGTTAACGCTTGCGAAAAACTTCAAAAGGTATTGAACCTTTCAAAGTATCCTAAGCGCATGGAATGTTACGACATATCCAATATTTCGGGCGTCGACAAAGTGGCGTCGATGGTTGTGTTTACCGACGGCGAAAAGGATGCGAAGGAATATAGGCGTTTTATGATAAAAACGGTCGAAGGCGCTAACGATTTCGCTTCCTTAAAAGAAACTTTGGAAAGGCGGCTTAGTAAACTCGGCACCGACGAAGAAGAAAAATTCCCTAAGCCGGATCTTATCATTATCGACGGCGGTAAAGGACAGTTATCGTCCGTTAAAGAGATTTTCGATAAGATGAATATTAAAGACATCGATCTTATTTCGCTTGCAAAACGCGAAGAAGAAGTCTTTACGGTTTTTAGCAACGAACCCGTCGTGATACCACATAGCGACTACGCTTTGCGACTTTTGCAAAGGATTCGCGACGAAGCGCACCGATTTGCGATAACTTATTTTAGGTCGAAACATTTAAAACGTAATTTGGAATCTTATCTCGACGGAATTCAAGGGATAGGGAGAATCAATAAAAACGCCCTTTTGGAGCACTTTAAGACGGTCGAAGCCATCAAAGAAGCGACTTTATCGGAACTTTCGCTCGTTAAGGGTATCGGCGAAAAACGCGCCGAAACTATTTATAATTATATAAGGAGCAATAATAATGGAAATGGTTAAAACGATTTCGGTTAAAGAATTTGCCGAAAAGATGCAGTTAACTATCGTTAACGAAGGACGCGGAGAAATGGAACTTTCCGACGTCAGTATTTCTCGTCCGGGGCTTCAACTTGCGGGATATTATGAAAAATTTGCTAATAGGCGTGTTCAAATTATAGGCTCCGCCGAATACGAATTTATTAAAAGTTTACCGGAAAAAGCCCGCTATAAGTCGATTAAACAACTTTTTTCGAGAAATTTATGTTGTCTTATCATTGCGCGCGGACTAGAAGTCTTAGAGGAAATCGACACCTTGGCAAAAGAGTACGGTTGTCCGCTTTTCGTGTCGGATAAGGTTACCACTTTACTTATACACGACCTTTCGTTGTACTTGTCCGAAGAGTTAGCCCCCGTCGACAGAATACACGGCGTTTTGATGGACGTGTACGGCGTCGGCGTTTTGATAACGGGTAAAGCGGGTATCGGTAAAAGCGAAACGGCGCTCGAACTTATTTCGCGCGGACACAGGCTTGTTGCCGACGATACGGTAATCGTGCACCAAAACGGTGAAAAAATTCTCGGTAAATCCCCTAAAAACATTCAGTTTTTTATGGAAGTGCGCGGCATAGGTATCATAAACGTAAAGACTATGTACGGCTCGGCGTCCGTTCGTCCCGAAAAGACGATCGATATTTTGCTCGAACTCGTCGCGTGGACGCCCGAACTTCAATACGACAGACTGGGCAACGAAAGATCTTTTACGAAAATTTTGGACACGGCTATTACTTCTTACGTAATCCCCGTACAGCCCGGCCGAAATATACCCGCTATTATAGAGGCGGCGGCTAAAAAGTTCAGACTCGAAGAACAACTCGGAATGAACGCTACGGACGAACTTATAAACAAGGCTTTCGGCGATAAGTAATATGCGTATAATCGGCGGTAAACACAGGGGAAGGATTCTTAAGGAGTTCGACGGCACGGACGTAAGACCTACTTCCGATAGGGCGAGAGAGGCTTTGTTTAATATTTTTTCGTCGAAAATTCCCAACTGCTCCTTTTTAGACCTTTTTGCGGGAAGCGGAGCCGTTGGCATAGAAGCGATTTCGCGCGGGGCGGATAAGGTTGTTTTTATAGATTTGCGCAAGGAAAGCGTTGAACTTATCAAAAAAAATCTAAACCTTATCAAGGAAGACGGTATAGTCGTTTTTAAAGACGGGTTAAATTATCTTAGTGATACGAATGAAAAATTCGATTTTATCTTTATCGATCCGCCTTACAAAACCGACCTCGGCGAAAGGGCTTTAAAGTTAATAGGCGAGAAATCTTTGTTGAATTTTGACGGCGTTGCCGTTTTCGAAAGCGATAGAGAAATCGATACCGACTTTCAAGGTCTTAGCAAAGTTTCGTCACGGCGTTACGGTAAAAACTGCTTTAATATTTACAAGGGTGATTTTTAGGGACGTTATGCAATTGATAAAGGAAAAGTGTGTGGTTGCAGGCTCGTTCGATCCCGTAACTAACGGGCATATGCATTTAATAGGCATGGCAGCGATGACTTTTACTGAAGTCATCGTCGCTATAGGCGTTAACAATGAAAAAAAGTATTATTTTACGCTTGACGAAAGAGTAAAAATGCTCCAAGCCGCGTGCAACAAATATTCAACGGTAAAAGTCGAATTCTACGACGGACTTACCGCCGATTTTATGCGCGATAACGGCATAAAATATTTCGTACGCGGCGTAAGGAACGAAAAAGACGCCGCATACGAAGAAAAGGTCTTTAAGGAGATTTCTAAAGACAATAAAGACGTGCAACTTCTTTTGTTTAACAGTCCTAAGGAACTTAGCAAAATAAGTTCGACTTTAGTTAAAGAATTAATCGCCGACGGAAAGCCTTACGAAAAATATTTGCCTTATGAAATTATTGAAAAGATAGAAGAATATAGCAGATTAAAAAAGCAATAATCGCGTGAAGGATTTTCGACAGTATGAAGATCGATATGCGTATTTTTGCAGTTTTTAAGTAGGCAAGCGATTGAAACCAAACGCTTAATCCGCCTAAAGATATTATCGAAGTCGTAAGCGAAACGGCAAGTTTCTTATTGTTTGCGTGCGACAATATAAGTGCGCCGCGCGTGCATTCTATAAGTCCAGCGGAAACCCCTGCGGATAAATCTTCGCTTAAAAAAAGAGATAACGTTTTTTCTATCGGCATAAGAATTTTTAAGTCGGTTGCCATTTGTGAAAAGGTGTAAAAAATAGATGAAAAAGCCCCGACGATAAGAACCGATATTACCGCAGAGTAAGCAGTGTCGTATAAAACATTGTCACAATGTTTTTTGTTGGAAAAGTCGGCTATAAGCCCGTTATCGGGTAGTTTTTTAAAAATTACGCCGACAAGCATACTCGAAAAAAGATGAGAAATCAACATAATAAAACCGCAAGTTTTATCGTTAAACATTCCTATTGCCACAGCGCCGACTATGAATAAGGGGCCGGACGTCGAAGTAAAAGTCGAATACTTTTCGGCTTGTTTACTTGTAATGAGTTTATTTTTATATAAGTCGCATATGATTTTCGCGCCGACGGGGTAGCCCGATAAAATACTCATTATTCTTACGTATAACGAAATGCCTTGTGCCCCGTACAAAAAGCGCGAAAGTTTGTTTGTTTTTGCGGAAAATTTTTCAATGCTTGCCGTTTTAGTCAAAAGCGCAGTAAGAAAAAAGAAGGGCAAAAGGCTCGGCACGATTGTCAGTGCCCATATTTTTAACCCGTCGGAAGTTGTTTTTATATAGATATCGGATTTTGCGATAAATAGGGCTATAAGCCCGATAACGACTAAAATTACTAAATTTTTACCGCTTAAAAAATGCTTTTTAGATGTAAAAGTCATGACATTTTTAACCATAACAATATATTACGGATAAAAGTTTAAAATTACGAATAGAGGGATTTATGGAAGATTTTTTTGATTTAATAGACGACAAATCCGCGCGCGAACCTTTAGCCGAGCGTATGCGTCCTAAAACTTTAAGCGAGTTTTTAGGGCAAAATCATATCGCCGAGGAAGGCTCCTTGTTAAGACGTGCCATAAAACTCGATAATTTAGGCAGTTGCATTTTTTGGGGACCGCCGGGCTCGGGTAAAACTACCCTTGCAAACATTATAGCAAACTCGACTGACGGCAAGTTTGTAAAGTTGAACGCCGTATCGAGCGGCGTTGCCGACGTTAAAAAAGTTGTCGAGGACGCTAAAAATCTTGCCAAAATGTACGGCAAAAAGACTTATCTGTTCTTAGACGAATGTCATAGGTTTAACAAAACGCAATCGGACTCCTTACTGCCCTATATCGAAGACGGTACGATTTTGTTTATAGGCTCGACCACCGAAAATCCTTACGCGGCGATGACGCCCGCTATCGTATCGCGTTGTAGGGTTTTCGAACTCAAATCTTTATCGGACGAAATTATCGAAAAAGCCCTCTATAGGGCGATTAACGACAAAAAACGCGGGTTTCCGAATATGGAGTTAGAAGTCGATGCTGAAGCGATTAAACACATCGCGTTAATGGCTGCAGGTGATATGCGCGTGGCTTATAACGCTTTGGAAATGGCGGTTTTGACGACCAATCCGGACGGCAACGGTAAAGTCCACGTAACGCTAAAGGACGCCGAACAATCCATTCAAAAAAAGTCGCTTTCCTATGACGAAGATATGTATTACGACCTTTTAAGCGCGTTTTGTAAGTGTTTAAGAGGATCCTCCTCCGACGGGGCTTTATATTACGCGCAACGCTTGGTAAAGGGCGGATGCGATCCCGTAATAATCGCAAGAAGAGTTATTGCCCACGCCGCCGAGGATGTCGGTATGGCTGATCCCATGGCTTTGGTAATTGCCGTAAGTGCGCTTACAGCAATAAAAAACATAGGCTATCCCGAGGGAATGTTACCGCTTTCCGAGGCTATCGTATACGTTTGTGAGGCTGAAAAGTCGAATTCCGTTTATCTTGCTATGGCTGCGGCAGCCGAAGATGCGGAAAGGATAAAGGACGATTTCGTGCCAACGAATTTAAGAAACACACCCTATATGTCTCCCGAACAATTAAAGACTAAAAAACCTTATCTATATCCGCACGATTACGGCGGATACGTTAAGCAGCAATACATGCCCGATAAACTCGTCGGCAAAAAGTATTACTTTCCTAAGGATAACGGCTATGAAAAAACCGTCAAGGAAATTAGAAAGAAAAAGGGCATCGACGACTAAACTTCTTTTATTTTTTCGAGCGGTTAGTTAAGCCGTCGCTTAAATGCCTAAATAATTCGAAAAGTCGACCTATAAGCCCGTTAGCAACGAAAAGGGTGATAATTTTTTCCGCTGCCGAACGTATATGTTTGATAAATCGCAAGGCTATAATTATGTTTTTCTTTGGCGTGAAAAGAAGAAAATTTTACAATATTTTAAAATTTTAATGCAATTGCTTGCTATATTTTTGGCGACATTATATAATAAGGATACAAAAATAGCGAACGTTCAATCAATCGTTCGCTGAAAATCGAGCAAAAGGGGTACCCCTTTTGCGTTTGACAAAAATGTCAAACGCAATGCCTTAAATGATATAATAGGTTATAAGAAGATATCGCTAAACATTCATTATTAATTTCGAAACTGCAAAACGGGGCTTGACCTTGTTCGGTTTAATAAATATTTCAAAGGAGATTATTTGAATGAGCAAAAAACTTTTACTTGCAATGCTTGCATTGACGTTAGTCTTTGCCGCCTTGTCTTTCGGCGCGTGTACGATCGATACGGGTGCCGTCGAATGCACGCATGTATGGAAAGACGTGTCCCTTGTAACCGAGGCGACTTGTACGTCCGCGGGAAGCGAACAGCAACAATGCGCAAGGTGCGGATATACTCGGATTACCGAAATCCCCGCGCTCGGTCACGATATGCAAGTCGTACCCGAAAAGAACGCGACTTGTACGGAAACCGGTTACGCCGCATACGAGCAGTGTTCCCGTTGCGATTTAAATACCAAGGGCGCGGATATCCCTCTTATCGACCATAGTTACGGCGAAATTTTCACATATGACGAAACCGAACATTACCACGAATGCACCGTGTGTCACGCTAAAAAGGATAATGCAGCGCACATAGACGATGATAAAGATCACGCGTGCGACGACTGCGGAAGAGTCCTTTCCGTTTGTGCGGATACGGACAACGATCATAAATGCGACGTTTGTAAAGCAGTCTTAACGCAATGCGCAGATACCGACAACGACCACAAATGCGACGTTTGTAAAGCAGTCTTAAGCCAATGCGCAGATACGGATAATGATCACAAATGCGACGTTTGTCAAACAGTCTTAAGCCAATGCGCGGATACGGATAATGATCACAAATGCGACGTTTGTAAAGCAGTCTTAAGCCAATGCGCAGATACGGATAATG
>CAYNYV010000002.1:0-30943 GCA_964401515.1 uncultured Christensenella sp. | reverse complement strand
ATCACAAGTGTGATGTTTGTAAAGCAGTCTTAAGCCAATGCGCGGATACGGACAACGATCATAAATGCGACGTTTGTAAAGCAGTTTTAAGCCAATGCGCAGATACGGACAACGACCACAAGTGTGATGTTTGTCAAACAGTCTTAACGCAATGTGCGGATGCGGATAACGACCATAAGTGCGATATCTGTAAAGCAGTTTTAACTCAGTGCGCGGATGCGGACAACGACCACAAATGCGACGTTTGTAAAGCAGTTTTAAGCCAATGCGCAGATACGGACAACGACCACAAGTGTGATGTTTGTCAAGCAGTCTTAAGTCAATGCGCAGATACCAACAACGACCACAAATGCGACGTTTGCGGAAAAACCGTAAGCGAGCACGCAGGCGGCACGGCAACTTGCAAGGAAAAAGCAACTTGTACCGTTTGTGGCGAAAAGTACGGCGACTTAGCCGAACATAATTACGGCGCATTAATAAACGAAACAGCCGCAACTTGCAAACACAAAGGCGAAAAGGCACACTATCATTGTTCGGTGTGCGACAAAAACTTCGATACGGATAAAAATCTTTTGGAAGATATAACGATCGCAAAAGATTCCTCGAAACACGAAGGGCAAAAAGAATGGTCGACAAAAACGGCAACCGAGCACGAAGAAACTTGGACTTGCTGCGGCGCCGTTGCAACCGTAAAAACCGCTCATACTTTTGAAAACGGAACTTGTACCGTTTGCGGTCACGTTTGCGAGCACGAAGGCGGTACGGCAACTTGCAAGGAAAAAGCAACTTGTACCGTTTGTGGCGAAAAGTACGGCGAGATTGACGCTTCCAACCACGTCTACGGCGATTTAGTAGCGGAAGTGCCTTCCTCTTGTACCGAAGAAGGCAAAAAAGCCCATTACAGTTGCGATTGCGGTAAATATTTCGACGCGAATAAAGAAGAAGTTTCCGAAAACGATTTGGTGATTGCAAAGCACGATTACGAAAATCATTTCTGTAAAGATTGCGGCGTTCCCGAAGAAGGACAATATTATTATAGTTTGGTACAAAAGAATCTCGATTCGATAAGATATTACGCCGTCGCGCAGTACTACGACGCTAAAAACTTGTATCTCGATACGTATTCAAGCGTTAAATCGGCTTCTATATTGACTTTAACTGCCGTCGAAGGCGGTTATATGATGAAACTCGGCGATAAATTCGTCGAAATAGGTATTAACAGCAATCAAACCGCGATAACGTTAAACGACGAACCCGGCGAAACCGTTTGGGTTTGGAACGCGACTTATAAATTAATGACTTACGCCTATGACGGTACGGTTTACGCATTAGGAACTCTCGGGACATATTCCTCGATAGGCGCTTACAAAGAATCTTATTTCGATAAAACGGATCGATTTTTCTGTGAATTCACACCCGTTTGCACTGCCGAAGAACACGATTTCGGAACGGGCAAAATTACAAAAGCGGCGACTTGCACGGAAGCAGGAATAAAAACTTATACTTGTTCGGTTTGCGGCGGCGAACGTATCGATTATACTAATTTAGACGATCACGACTACGAATGGGTAGCAGAGGCTTACAACTGCTTAACGGGCGGCGTTAAAGGACATTATATTTGTAAAACTCAAGATTGCGGCAAGGTGTTTGACGAAGGCAAAAATCAAGTTGCGGAAAGCGACTTGGTTATGGCTGCGGTCGGAAGCCATACCGATGAAAACGGCGATAAGGTTTGCGACGTTTGCGGTTCCGATGTAGACGCAACGCTTATAGAATCCGTCGTAACTACTCTTGATTTCGAAGATACTAGTAAAAACTACGCTTGTAGTGACTACGGAACAATTTGGAATGCATATAAAGACTCTAAGGAGTGGAAGATTTATGGTTTTAATAACAATAAGAATGCATGGAGTTGCATAAAGGCAGGCAGTAAGTCGCTTAATAAAGATGAATCGACTGTTACCCATCCGTCGATCGGTACTGCTTTCGCGTTTACCGAGTATGCTATTACCAAAGTTGTCGTTAATTGTAAAGCAGTGGATACAAGCGTTACGGCATTAAAGCAAGTAGTCTTAAAAATATACGCGGCATACGACTATATCGATTATAGTCAACTTGTTGCGACGGTGGAACCGGAAGAAGAGTTGTTCGGTTCGACTACTTTGACATTTAAAATTCCTGACGATACAGTACAACGCGGATATTATTATGTTGTAGAATACACACTTAGCGGAGCAATTATTAAAAACGGGCAGATTGAAATAAGCAGCGTTGATTATTACGCTATGGTCGATCCGTCTATGCAACCCGCTTATACGGTAACCGCGCAAGTCGAAAACGCAAGCGTTAAATTCCTCGATTCGATAACAGGCGAGTACAGTTTGACGGAATTAAATATGTTTGCGGGCGAATTTAAGTTTAAAGTCGATAACGTTGCGGACGGGTACAAACTCGAAAGCGTAAAAATCGGCGATACCGTACTTACTGCCGACGCGGACGGCGTTTACACCGCTAAGGTTACGGACGAAAACGTTACGGTAGTCGTCACCGCGGTGCCGACTTATACCGTTACGGTCGATTCTTCGTCAAGTGAAAACGCAAGCGTTAAGTTTTATAACGAAACAACGAAAGAGTACGATTTGGATGCTTTAACTTCGGCAGGTTCGTTTAAATTTAAGGTAACCGTTGACGAAGGATACCAAATCGACAGCGTAAAAGTCGGTAACGTGACACTAACCGGCGTTAACGGTTTGTACGCTTCGACCATTACCGATAGCAATCTTACGGTAGTCGTTGAAACTTCTGAAATTTCTTCCGTTGCTAACGAAAGCGTAAGCGTAAGCGTTACTATTGCAGACAAAGGATGGGCTAATAAATCAACTGTTACCGAGTTGGTTATGGATGATGTCGTTACAGTGACGTTAGAGGGTTCTAATACAACCGGTTATACTAACGGAACAGATTGGAGGATATATCAAAGTTACAGTTCCACAATGACTATTAGCGCTCAAGAAGGGTATAAAATTCTCTCGGTTGAAATATCCTTCACAAATGCTAATAATGGTATTTTAAAGACCGAAAATGTCGAAATAGAAAGTGACAGTGTGATAACTATAAATGATAATAAAGTAACATTTAGTGTTGGAAATTCAGGAACAAAAACTAACGGACAGATAAAAATTACTGCTATTAAAGTAGTTTACCAACAAGTTTCCTAAAACTCATTTATTAAATAACACGTGGCGGAAGTCGAAATGTTTTTCGGCTTCCGCCGTTTATATATCGCTTTGTCAGCATATTCGACATCTTTATTATTAAAAGAATTCTTTTAACGACGGGCTATAAAACGGTTCGGTAATAGGCTGCTCCTTGTTCCGTTAAGGGAGATATGAAAGAACGATTGCATAAAATTATATAAAAATATTCAAATCCTATTCAAAAACTTATTCAAAAAGGCTGTATTTTTGCATAAACTGAATATTTTTAAAAAAATATCCAAAAAATTTTAAAAAAGGGGCGAAAAATCGTTGACATTATTTTTTATCGGGTGTATTATAAGCGGGCAATCAAGCGAAAGGGCTTGAAAAAAGAAAAAAATTTTTTATAAAGAAGGATATAAAATCATGAAAAAACTATTTGCACTTTTGTTAACGGCGCTCATTACGATTACGGGCGCGATGTCACTTACCGCTTGCGGCAAAGATAGCAAAACTTTTGTCGAAGACGGCAAGTTTATCGTTGTTACCAACTGTCCTTTCGGAATGTACGAATACATCGGCGACGACGGCAAGATTTACGGTATCGATATCGAAGTTGCAGGACTTTTCGCAAAAGAAAACAATCTCGAACTCGTTGTTAAAAACATCGACTTCGACGCGATTTTCACTCAAGTCGATTCCGGATACGCCGACGCGGGTATGGCTGGTATTACGGTAACCGAAGCACGTAAAGCCACGTATGATTTTACCGATACTTATTGTCAAGCGTCGCAAAAACTTATCGTATTAAGCGATAACAACGATTTCGACGGATTAACGACCGTTGCCGAAGTCGAAGCGAAACTTGCTTCTTTACAAAATAAAAAGATAGGTTACCAAACGGGTACGACGGGCGGTATGTACATTAACGGCGACGTTGATTTCGAATTCGACGGCTTTAGCAATATTACGGGAACGGGTTACGACACTGCCGTACTTGCGGTAGACGATATGGCTAACGGCAACCTTTACGCGGTCATCGTCGACGAAGGCCCCGCAAACGCTATCGCTAACGCTAAAGAAGGCGTTAAGGTTATCGACGTAAAACTTACCGACGAGGAATACGCTTTCGTTTTAAAGAAAAACAACTCCGAATTACAAACAAAGTTTAACGAATTCATTAAGAAAATCAAAGACGACGGAACTTACGCCGCAATCGAAGCCAAGTATTATCAAAATAACGGCACCAAAGTCGGCTACAACGTAACGACCGACTAATTCGATTAAAGTTTTTCGAAAAAATATTAAAATCGAACATAAACGCACAAAATTTCTGCCGAAATTAAGGCAGAAATTTTTGGCGTAAAGGAGAAAAATGAATTTTTCTGCAAAATGGACAAATTTTTGGCGAGTCCTAAGCCAGGAATATTGGCAAAAACTTTTATTTAAAGGTATTTTAAACACTGTCGAAATCGCTGTGTTCGGTCTTATAATCGGTATAATCGTCGGCACGGCGATAGCAATGGTTAAAGTTGCGCCTAAATACAAAACGGTAATGCGCGTCTTGGACAAGATATGTTCTTTTTACGTCGCCTTGTTTAGGGGAACGCCTATGGTCGTTCAACTATTGATAACCTACTACGTAATCATTCCGTTACTCGGTATAAAAGGCGTCGACGCGCTAACCGTCGGTATCGTGGTATTCGGGCTTAATTCGGGCGCCTACGTTTCGGAAATCATGCGCGGAGGTATTAATTCCGTAGATAGCGGACAGACGGAAGCAGGGCGTGCGGTCGGGCTAAGTTACGGCGTTACGATGTTAAAAATCGTTATTCCGCAAGCGATAAAAAACATAATCCCCACGCTCGGTAACGAATTTATTACCCTTATAAAGGAAACCTCTGTCGTAAGCTTTATAACCGTTTACGACTTGTATACCGTCATGAAGGCTATTGCGGGTAAAAATTACGACTCGGTAATGCCGTACTTGTTTATGGCTGTCGTTTACATTATTTTGGTGCTTTTAATTACCCTTTTGGTGAAATTCATTGAAAAGCTTTTTGCAAAAAGCGACAGAACGGCTAATGAATTGCCACACAAAAAGAAAGCAAAGGTTAAGGTGTAAATTATGGGCGAAACTATTTTAGACATTAAAAATTTGCAAAAATCTTTCGGCGATACCGAAGTTTTAAAGGGTATAGACCTTAAGGTCGAAAAAGGCGAGGTCGTTGTAATAATAGGTCCGTCCGGCTGCGGTAAGTCGACCTTTTTAAGGTGTATAAACTGTATGGAAGATCCTACCGGCGGTTCTATATACTTCGAAGGCGAGGATTTAGCCGATATGAGCGTCGATATCAACAAGCATCGTCAGCATATAGGAATGGTCTTTCAACATTTCAACCTTTTTAACAATAAAACGGTCGTAGATAACGTTACCCTTGCGCCTAACCACGTTCAACTTTCGAAAAGAAGAAAAATCGCGACTAAAAACTTTTTTATAAAAGTTTCCAATTTCTTTAGAAAGGAAGAATCCAAAAAAGCGGTTGTTCCCGTAAAAACCGTAAAGGAAATTAAAGCGGAAAATAAGAAAAAAGCCTATGCGCTTTTATATAAAATAGGACTCGCGGACAAAGCCGACGTCTATCCGTCGACGCTTTCGGGCGGGCAAAAACAACGTATCGCTATCGTAAGGGCACTTGCCATGCAACCCCAAGTTATACTTTTTGACGAACCTACTTCGGCGCTCGATCCCGAAATGGTAGGCGAAGTTTTAGACTTAATGCGCGAAATCGCCCGCGGAGGTATGACTATGATTGTAGTTACCCACGAAATGGGCTTTGCCAAAGAAGTCGCAAACAGAGTCATTTTTATGGACGAAGGAAAGATAAAAGAAGAGGCGCCGCCCGAAGAATTTTTCGCAAACCCTAAAAACCCGAGGTTAAAAGAGTTTTTATCCAAGGTTTTATAATTCAATATTATATAGCAGAAATTACACGATTTTATAGCAGAAATTGCATAACGAAAAAATCCGTCTTTAGGTCCGATAATCGACCTATAGGCGGACTTTTTATAGAAAAAAGTGTAATATTGTCATAAAATATTGCAATAGCTTAAACTTATATGTTATTATAAAAGAAAAAACGAGAGGTAAATTATTTGAAAAAATTCGCAGTAAAAAAGAATCATTATTTAGACAGAGATATCGACGGATATTATAATTGTGATTATATCGGCTATCGCAAAGATGATAATCCCGATTACTTGAATCATTTGAAAAACCCAAGTCGCAAGTATTCTGAACTTGACTTAGTAGAAGACTATATTATTGTTTATGAAAAGGCAATGCAGGACATAAAGAAAATAATTGCTATGAATAACGATAATTATCTTATATGTTTAATTCCTCGTTCTAAGTCAGAAAAAAAATATCATCCGTCACAACTTTTATTTAAAAAAGCAATTTCTAACATTGCTTCTAATTTAAATACATGCAAAGGCGTTGATGTAATAAAAAGGATAAAGGATACGAAGACTACACATATATGGGGCAATGAAGACAATGATGGTGTTACACCATATAAAGGCATAACTAAAGATACTTGTTCCGTAAATAAAGAAATGATTGTAAATCGAAGTATTATATTGGTCGACGATATTTATACTGAAAATGTTAATATAGCAGAAGATTGTATTCAAATGCTTTTTGATTTTGGAGCAAAAAGTGTTATACTTTATGTAATAGCAAAAACGAGGTAATTATATGTATTCTTACTTGGCATTAAAAATATATGCGTTGATAAAAAGCGGCGTTATTAAGTCAAGAAAAGATTTTTGGGATAATTTTTCCGATACAGAAAAAATAGAAACCTATCAAATAGATTTTCGGTCATACTCGAACGAAATTAACGAACTCGGTTTGAATTTAATTTGTGTTTTTGATAAAATGTTTCCAAATGTCGACGCGTCTCTTGAAAAAAGGGAAAAGCCGTTTTTCTTTGCGTATAAAGGCGATTTAAATATATTGCAGAATATTGGTCGCAACGTTGCGGTCATAGGCGTTTTAGAACCGACTGAAGATATAACTAAAAGAGAAGTATGCCTTGTCGAGGAATTGTTGAAACAGGATTTTGCGATAATTTCCGGGCTTGCTCGCGGCGTGGATACGATTGCACATGAAACTTGCTTAAAGTTAAATGGAAAAACCGTAGCGTTTCTGCCTACTACGCTTTGTAATATTTATCCGAAAGAGAATGAACGGATAGCAGAATTAATAATGCAAAATTACGGTTTGGTAATAAGCGAGTATATTACGGAAACGGAAAATAAGTATGAACGCATAAAAAGACTCATCGAGCGCGATAGATTGCAAGCAATGTTTTCCGAAAACGTTGTTTTGGTGGCAAGTTATAGACACGGATACGGCGATAGCGGTGCAAGGCATGCCATGCAAAAAGCTTCTAAGTATCACCGACAAAGATGGGTTATGCTAAATGCCGAAACGGACGATTTGCCTATTTTCGGATTAAATTTCGAAGAATTAGAACGCGGCGCAAAAATTATAACGCCGAAAGCGATTAAAGGAATGAAAGATGACTCTTTTTGTTGATTTGGATGACACTTTGGTAGGGACGACAGAACTAAACAACGATGCTTATAATTTTGCATTAGAGGCTAATTCTTTCAACAGAATTGAAACGCAAGATAGAATAACGCGAAAATTATTATCGTCGATAGAAGTTGAAAAACAGGATGAAATTCTCAAAATAAAGCAAAAATATTTTTGTGAAAAGTGGTTGCCGTATAGAGTTGTAATAAATCATAAATTATTTAAAAAAATACGCGAGAAAAAGAATAAGTGCTATATTTGGACGATGGCGAGTAAAGAAAGAGCGTTAAAAACACTTGAAACTTTGAATATAAGAGATTTTTTTCAAGACATTATTTTTGACAAGAAAAATAATTTTTCAGAATCGATTAAATTGCTGCATGAAAAAGTAAAATTTAATGATTGTGTTATATATGAAGATAACGATGAGTTTTTTAAAAATCAAAAATGCATAGTAGTTGATAGGATTAAAGATTCTAACTTTAATGTTAACGGTTATTATATAACAGTGTAGTTTAAATCCGTCTTTAGGTTCGATAATCGACCTATAGACGGACTTTTTATATAAAAAGCGGTTGTTAAAGATAAAAAACAACCGCTAAAAAATCATTAAATTATTTATCGTTAAGGGTTACGAGTTTTTTAAACGCGTCAAGGTTTGTTCTGTCAATCGTTAAGGGGGAAACGGAAATATAACCGTTCATTGCGGCGTTTACGTCGACGGATAAATCGTCGTCGTAGTGCGGAACGAAATCCGCTATTTGACGGTGTTCGCCGTTTTCTTCCTTTATAAAACGTTCTACGTAATAAAACCCTGTTTTTTTTGTAATTTTAATTCCTTTCGGATTTAGGGGAATATTGACGTTATATATATCGTTAAAGTCGAAAAGCTTGTTTTCGATTATATAATCGTAAACTTTTTTCAAGTTTTCTTTAGCGGAAGAATAGTCGTTGTGGACGGTGGAAAAAGCGATCGCCTTTACGCCTCTTGCCGCCGATTCGAATGCGGCTGCGGCGGTTCCCGAATACAAAATATCGTTGCCGAGGTTATAGCCTTTGTTTACGCCCGATAAAACAAGATCGAATTCTTTATCGAGACCTAAAAGTCCGTATCTTGCGCAGTCGGTCGGGGTGGAATCGACGACGTATGCTTCTACGCCGTCTAAAAACTCCGTTTTTTCGATTTTTATAGAAGTTCTAAAGTTTACCGATTGACTTTTTCCGCTTTGTTCTTCCTTAGGCGCGACGACGGTTACTTCGCCGAGCGTTTTAGCAAACTCCGCCAAAATTTTAATGCCTTCGCAGTTAATTCCGTCGTCGTTGACGATTAAAATTTTCATAGCCATCCGTCGTGTGTTTCCTTGTATTTTTTAAGTTGAAGGTCGGCGTCACGAAGAAGCGAGTTGAATTCTTCTTTACTATAAACGTAAGCACCCGCAGCACATTCGTGACCGCCCCCGTGATATTTTTCGCCGAGTTTGTTTATCGTCGTAAAGCGCGAACGAAGTCTTACCCGCGTTCTGCCTTCATCGAGTTCTATAAACGCAATCCAAATAAGGCTTCCTTTAATTGAATCCATAAGACCGACGACGTTACTTGCGTCCTCTTGGGAAAGGTTGAACTTTTTTTGCATTTCGCGGCTTACGTAAAGATAGGCTACGCCGTTTTCGGTAATTTGAATTTCGTCGGTAATATGCGCGTTGAATTTAAGCATATCGAAAGTATCTAAGTATAAATTAGCGTACAAACTTTCGGTATCGATGCCGAAATCCAATAAAACGGCGGCATTACGCAAAGTTTCGCCGCCGACCTCGCGGAACTTAAATCTTCCGCTATCGGTGACAAGCCCGGTGTAAAGATAGGTCGCGGCTTCCTTATCCATTTTTAATTCGTTTTCAAAGGTTTTGTAAAAATCTATTATCATTTCGCACGCCGCCGCACGATAATCTTCAACCCAAGACAAGTCGCCGTAAGGCGCGACGTCTATGTGGTGGTCGATTTTTATAAGTTCCTTGCAAAGCGACATTTTTTTGTTCGACCATCTTTCTTCGGTACCCGTATCGACGACAATGCCTAAAGCGTCTTTGTAATATTCGTCGCGCTTCGGTTCGTCCTCGCCGCCCATAAAAGCAAGATAATCGGAATAGTCTTCGTTTAAAACGAGTATTTCTTTTTCGGGGTAGGTAAGTTTTAATATTCTTTGTAAACCTTTCGTCGAACCTATCGCGTCGCCGTCGGGACGGTAATGGCGCGAAATAATGATTTTATCGTAAGATTTGATTTTGTCTAAAATGGCTTTCTTTACTTGTAAATTGTCCGTCATACGGTTTCTCCTTTAATAACCAATTGATTTAAGTCGTCTAAGAATTCAAATGCCTCGTCCTTGTTTTTAAGCGTTGCGCCGCTCGCTAAAAGGTGACCGCCGCCGCCGTGCTTTACGGCGATTTGATTTATATTGTATTTAGTCGAGCGGACTTCGCACAAAACGGAGTCTTCGGTTTCGGTAAAGTTTACCCAAATATCGACGCCTTTAATTTCCGACATAACGTTTACCATGCCGCGCGATATCGTAAACGACGACACGCCGTAAGTTTTGAACTCCTCGTAGTCGGTATAAATATATCCGACGTTTTGTTCGGTAAACTTTGCTTTTAAAGTAAAGGTCGCCCTTAACCTGACCATTTTAAGGTCGTCGCGATAAAGGTTTGCGTATATGTCTGCCGTTTTAAAGTCTTGTTCGCATAAAAACGACGCGACGGCAAAAGTTTTCGACGTCGTCGAATCGTATCTGAATCTTCCGCTGTCGGTAACCATGCCCGTAAATAAGGCTTTCGCCGACTTAGGGGAAAGTTTTAAGCCCGTTTCTTTCGCAAAACAGGCGATAAGTCCTGCGCAGCTTTCAAAAGTCGTGTCGACAAATTCGATATCGCAAAACTGTTCGACAAACATATGGTGGTCGAACCTTACCGTTAATTTTGCCTTTTTATAACGTTCGTCCGACACGAGCGTGGGAGCGCCGCAGTCCAAAACGAACGCCAAAGCATTGTAGTAAACGTCGTCGTCGATTTCGTCTAACGGCTTATCTTGAATAAACGAATACCTACCGGCATCGTCGCCGACAACGTAAACGGTTTTTTCGGGGAAATTATCCGATATTAAATGTTTTAGCCCTATTTGACTTCCCATAGCGTCGCCGTCGGGGTTAAAATGGCGGTGTATTATTATTGTGTCGAAAGATTGTATCGCTTGGAGTATTTTTGTAAACATAGCGTGCTCCTTTAAAAAATCGTTGTTGTAAAAATGTCGAATAATCGACCTATAGGCGGACTTTTTTTGTGATTGTTACAAAAACAACCATACAAAATGGGTTATAAGCCATATTATCGCGATTACTATCGGCGTTAATATAAGATAGGCTTCCAACGAGTGTTTGCCGAGTAGCATAATAGGCGTTAAAGACTTCGGCGGAGTTTTGCGTTTTAAACGCGAAGTTTTGTCTTTGTAAAAATATTTTCCGAAAATCGCGCCGAGGAAGAAAAAACCGAGATGGGGAAGAAGCGGTTCGAAATTATCGGGCGAAAGTTTATAGCCGTTTTTACTGTATACCATAAGGGCGAGAAAATCGTTATCGACCACTGCCCCGCCCGAAATAATATCTTCGACGAAAGGTCCGTTCGCCTTTACGGCGCTGTATATGTAAAAGCCTAAACCGAATGCGGTAAGCGCGGCGCCGATTATTATCCTTACAAATGTCGGGCATTTTAAAAAATCGAGAAGATACCAACAAGTCATACTTATCGTAAGCACCGCGACGATGTTGAAAATGAGCGTACCCGAAATATAGTTTGGAAACAGTAAGTGTAAAAGGGCATATCCGCCCATAAAAACGGCTGTGAATATCCAAAATTTTATTATTCTTTTAAAACTGCTGCGCGAAAACTGACAACTTATCCCCGACATAAAGCAGATAAGCCACAGCGCGACAAGGTGCGTTACTTTTTTGAAGATCGAGCCGAGGTAAAAATCGGCAAAGTTTTTAAGCGCGGCGCCGACTGCCGTTTTATAGGTTATTATGCCCCATGCGTAGGCGAAAGTGCAAGTATGGTCGATTGTTACGAAAAACAAGAGTATTCCGCGGATAAGGTCTAATTCCCATACCCTTTGCCGCTTGCCGGGAACGTTGTAGGTGAAATAATTTCGTAATCGCGTTTTTAAGTTGTTTTTTATCGTCGGTTTTTTATCGACGGGTAGATTATCTTTGTTTTCGATTTCTTCCGTGACGCATTCACGGCTTACGTTTTCCGTGTTGTTGTCCATAAAGTACCTCCGATAACTAAACGCGTGAAAGGTTTTTGCGAAAGTTTAAACCTTGTTTCTTACGGTGTATATATTAACATATCGCGCAAACTTTGTCAAACGTTACCGCGCACGATTTGCCGTGTATGCCTAAACGGCGATTTTTGCCGCTAATGAGGGAATAGGGTGAAAATTAAGTATAAATTTTTAAAGGCGGCGTAATATTGTTTGCGAATATCGAAAAATTTGCTACAATTAATATGAAAGGAAGTTGTATTATGAAAAGATGTAGAATAACCGCCGTAAAAAAGGTATGGCACGAGGATTTGTCGCTTATATACGAAAACCCTATCGAACACGCTTGCAGTATTAACGTCGGGGACACATTTATTAGCGATAACGGGCTTATACCCCCGCATTTTTGCTATTCCGCGTGGCAAAATCTTCAACCGTTCGTGCAAAAACTCGCAAGCGGCGAAGAAAATTTATTCGACGGTTGGATGAAAAATCCGAAAAGCGCGATGATAAGTTGCAACGACGGTTTCAGACCGGTAAGTTTCTATATCGAAGTTGTAGATTGAGTTTTTTCAAAACGCGCCGCTGTTTTTTTATTGACGGCTTTTCTAAAAAATGATAAAATGTACACATACGTTTTAACGAGGTAAATATGATTAAAATTATTGTAGACGCCATGGGCGGTGACAACAGCCCTTACGTTAACGTCGAAGGCGCCGTTAGTGCGCTTAAAAATTACGAAGATCTCGAAATAACTCTTGTCGGGCCCGAAGCAAGGCTTAGGGAACTTTTGGCAAAAGAAGAATACGACGAAAAAAGACTTTCAGTCGTTAACGCTACCGACGTAATCGATTGCAACGATAAACCGACCGAAGCGATTAAGAAAAAGCCCGAAAGTTCGCTTGTGAAATCTTACGACCTTTTGCGTACGAACGACGATTACGGCGGAATGGTTTCGATAGGTTCGACGGGCGCTATACTCGTCGGCGCGATTATGCGACTCGGTAGGATAAAAGGCGTTTCGAGACCTGCGCTCGTTCCCGTGCTTCCTACTTTTTCGGGCGATAATATCGTTGCGCTTTGCGACAGCGGAGCAAACGCCGAATGTTTCGACTATCAAATCGATCAGTTCGCGACTATGGGGAGTTTCTATCTTCAAAAAGCCTTTGGTATAAAAAATCCGCGCGTCGGGCTTTTAAACATCGGTACCGAGGAGGCAAAAGGCGACGGATTAAGAAAATCCGCTTATCAGCTGTTAAAACAAAACAAGCATATCAATTTTGTCGGCAATATGGAAGCGCGCGAATTTTTGTCGGGCGATTACGACCTTGTCGTTTGCGACGGCTTTTCGGGTAATATTTTGTTAAAATCTACCGAGGGTGCTTGCGTAGGTATGATGAAACTTATGAAAGGCGCACTATATAAAAACTTCAAAACAAAAATCGGTGCCCTTATGGTTAAGAACGAAATGTACGAAGTCAAAGCCAAAATGGACTATAACGAACAAGGCGGCGCCGCACTTTTAGGCGTTAAAAAGACAGTCGTCAAGGGACACGGCGGAAGTAAATCAACGTCGGTGTTTAAGTGTATCGAGCAAGCGTATATTATGGAAAAGTCGGGACTTAGGAAGGCTATAATCGAAGGCTTAAGCGAACAATCCGACGATAAAGCAACAGAATAAAAGTCAGCCTATAGGTCGATTATCGATAGTTTTTATTTTAAATTAAGGCAGAAAACAATGCTTAAAAACGAAAATGACCTCACTTTAAGAGAAGAAAACAAACAACTTAATAAAAAGAAATTAAAGCGAAGAATAACCGAAATCGATTTTATTCGCGGGATAGCCGTAATCGTTATGGTTTTAGACCACGTCATGTATGATTTTTATCAGCTTTTGGGTATTTTGTTCGCCGATTATCCGGGAAAAACCGATTTTACGATAAAACTTCAAAGTTTTGCCGCAAAATTTTGGTATTGGGACGTAAGAAACTACGTAAGATATTTCTTTCTCTTTATCTTTATGGCGTTAACGGGAATAAGTTGTTCCTTTTCGAGAAGCAACTTAAAGCGCGGAATAAAATTGTTTTTGTTAGCCCTTGGCTTGACGCTTGTTACCTTCGTTATCGGAAAAATAACAAACGACAGAAATTTTACAATCGCTTTCGGTATAATACATTGTATTTCCGTTTCGATTATCCTCATATCGCTTTTAGACATGTTGCTTGAAAAAGTCACTTATGCAAAGTGGATATATCTTGTCGTCGGGGTTTGTATGGTTGCCGTCGGTGTTTTCATTACCTTTGTTTATCCCGGTATTCATTATATTTCTTACGGAAACGACACGATTTTCAATATTATTTGGAAATGCTTGGTAGGAATTTACGAGTGTGGCACCGATTGCTATTCCTTGCTGCTTTTCGGCGGACAGATTTTCATCGGCGTGTTTTTAGGTAAGCAGTTGTATCCGAACAGAAAACCACTAATCGTAAAAGGCGATTATAAAAATAATTTTGTAACGTTTATCGGCAGGCACAGCCTTATAGTTTACTTTGCTCATCAAGTTATTGTACCCGTTATACTTTCCGTTATTTTACTATGCTTCGGTTTTACGCTTAATATTTGACGGCGTAAAAAGTTAACTTGCTTGAAAGGTTTTTGTTTAGAAGCGCTGCACGACATAAAGTGCGAATGCCACTGTTTTTTGTCGCAAAATCACGGGTTTTGCAAAAAAGATTTCAACCTTAAAAAAGGTCGTTTCTTCCCTTGCAATGTGCCGATTACTTGAAATATCTGCATATTTCGACTTATTTTTACTTGAAAAAACTGCTTCCTTGTGCTGCACCCTTGGCAAAGGAAGCGTTTTTTTATTGAAAATTTTATTTGTCGTTTTTGGCGATTTTTCTGTATTCGTTTGGCGTATAACCGTAATAATTTCGAAAGGCTTCGGTAAAATAACTTGCCCCGGAAAAGCCTACTTCGTAACTAATTTCGAGAACGGTCATATCGGTATCGTTTAAAAGTTCGATGCCTTTGCGCAGCCTAAGGTCTGTCAAAAAAAGGTTTGGCGTTTTGTTGACGTATTTTTTAAAAATATAGCAGCACGCCGTTTTTCCGACTTTTCCAGCGGAGGCGATGTCTTGCAAGGTGATTTTTTCGCGGTACTTGAGATTAATATATGAAATCATATCTTTAAGCGACGATAAATGGTGATTTTTAAATGAGTTGTCGTTTTCAAGTAATAGGATGTTTTCGCACAAATTAATCCAAATATTGCAAAAAGCGCGTTGAACTTTCAATTCGAAAACCTTATCGCCGCAAGCATCGTAAATGTCTTGTATCGAAGAAAGAATATCGGCTTCCCATAAGTTTTCGGAGGTAAGGCGATAATAGTGGATATGTTCGCTGTCCAAAACGGGCTCGACGTATTTTTGCTCTATCGTGCGCGAAAAACATAGCAATACGGGATGCAATAAAACACAGATAAAAATACATTCGCTTTTATCTTTCGAATATCCGAAATGCAGTTGTCGCGTGTTTACAAAAATCCCTTCGCCTTTTTTAAGTGTGACTATTTCCCCGTTAACGTTATACTGCATACTTCCTTCGAGTATTAAGATAAATTCCACGTCGTCGTGCCAATGACTTTCCGCGCTGTAATCGGGATATGTCGATAAAACCCCTTTGCGAATATAAACGGGGTAATCCGGTTTGTCGTAAATAACTTTTTCCGAGCGGTCGATATTGATATTCGGGTAAGACATAAAACCTCGTTTGAAATATTGTTATATATTTTTGCAATATTATGGTTGTAATTACTTTTATATTTGTATTATAATTATATAAAAAGCAACCATTTTTGTCAATGAAAAATTATAACGGAAATGAAAAACGAGTTTAGAAGAAAAGTATTGTCTTTAATCGTTCCGATAGCCTTTCAACAATTACTTCTTGCAGCGGTCAGTGCAGGGGATTCCTTAATGCTCGGGTTCGTAAACGCCGACGCTATGGCAGCCGTTTCGTTGGCGGCAAACATAGAATTCGTTGAAAATTTGTTTCTATCTGCATTGGTCGGCGGCGCGACTATTTTATCTTCGCAATATTTCGGTAAAGGCGACACGGCTACGATCGGTCACATATTCGGGTTAATATTACGCTACGCCGTTTTTATATCGGTTGTGTTTGCCGCGGTCGCGTTACTTATCCCCGAACGACTTATGGGACTATTTACCGACGAGGAGATACTTATTTCGATCGGGACGGAATACATTCGTATGGCGGCGGGCTCCTACCTTTTAACGGGCGTTTCGCAGTGCTACTTATGCATTATGAAAACAACGGGGCAAACAAAACGCAGCGTAACGATAAATTCCTTTGCGCTTTGTTTGGATACCGTCCTTAACGCCGTTTTTATTTTCGGCTTTAAAACGGAAGCGGCGGGCGCGGCGTTAACGACTTCGATAACAAGGACAATCGAACTTGTTATAGTCCTTGCATATGCAAAAAAAATGGCGGTTAAACCGCAAATATTTAAAAAAATATCGTCTATATTACATAAAGATTTTTTACGTTGCAGTGTTCCGCACTTGATTAATTCTATGCTTTGGGGGCTCGGCACGACCGTGTATGCTTCGATTATAGGGCATTTGGGAACTTCCGTTACGACTGCGTATTCGGCGGCGGCAATCGTCCGCAATCTTTCCGTGTCTGCTTGCCGCGGTATGAGCCAAGGCACGGAAATCGTTTTAGCCGATACCTTGGGTGCGGGTGATATGCAAAAAGCAAAAATGCTCGGCGGTAAATTAACTCGCGTTTCCCTATTATGCGGTGTAATTTGCGGCGTTTTTGCATTGATTATCGGTCCGTTTTTATCTTATTTTATGGAATTGAGCGAAGCGGCACGCGGCGATTTACAAATAATGATTTATATCAGCGCCGTTTACGTTTTTTTTCAATGTGTAAATATGGTTGTCGTGTGCGGCGTTTTCGCCGCAGGGGGCGACACTGCGTTCGACGCCTATAGCGTTGCGGTAACTATGTGGTTTGTAATCATTCCTTTGGCGCTTGCCGCGGCGTTTTGGTGGAAATTACCGCCGCTTATCGTATATTTGATTTTAAGTTTGGACGAATTGATAAAAGTTCCGTGGATTTATTCACATTACAAAAAATATAATTGGTTAAAAAACATTACAAGGGAGGACACAGTATGAAAATGCGCGAAAGAATCGAAAAAGGGAAATTGTTTACAGATTATTGCGAGGGCTTACCCGAAGACCGTTTGCATTGCAAAAAAGCAATGACTGCTTTCAATAATAGCCAACCCGACGATACGGAAACTCGATTCCGTTTCATGAAAGAACTTTTCGGAAGAGAAACAAAAGCATGGATCGAACCGCCGTTTTATTGCTGTTACGGCACGAACGTCACCTTCGGCGACGGTTGTTACGTAAATATGAATTGCAGTTTTATAGACGACGGAAAAATCACGATCGGAAAATCCGTTATGTTCGGCGCGGGCGTCGTAATCGCTACTGTAGGTCATCCTATTAAACCCGATATGCGTAAATATATGTATACCGATCCCGTCGTAATCGGCGATAACTGTTGGATAGGCGCAAACGTAACAGTTTGCCCCGGCGTTACTATCGGCGAAAACACCGTTATCGGGGCGGGAAGCGTCGTTACGAAGGATATTCCCGCAAACGTCGTCGCAGTAGGTAATCCTTGCAAAGTTTTGCGCGAAATAAGCGAGCGCGACGAGGTTTATTATTATAAAGACAGAAAGTTTTCGGACAGTGGTATCGATGAAGATTGATTTTATTCTTTTATGGCGTTTGAAAATCATAAAAGTGAGCCTATAGTCCGATTAAGCGATGGAAACAGTTTGTAAACGCTTTTTGTTTAGCTATATTAAGGTTTGTTGAATCGCTTGATTTCGATGTAAAAAAGTCTGCTTTAAGTCGCAAAACTTAAAACAGACTTTTTTGTTGTTATCGCTGACATTTTATTAGGCTAAATTGTACGTTTTTACCGTCAAAAGTGCCGCTATAGGTCGATTAACGATAGAAAAAATGCTTATTTAAGCGTTAGTCTTCTTTTAAAACGTCTTTTTTAAGACGTTTTTTTACGCATTCTGTTAAAAGGTATTCTATTTGTCCGTTTACCGATCTAAACTCGTCCTCTGCCCAACGGGCGAGTTCCTCGTAAAGGTTTGAGGAAAGTCGTAAAGGGACTTGTTTTTTTTCGTTAGACATTAATATAACGAACCGGAATTAACTATTGGTTGGGCGTCCTTGTTGCCGCAAAGTACAACCAATAAGTTGGAAACCATGGCGGCTTTTCTTTCGTCGTCTAATTGTATGCTTTGGTTTTTTTCGATTCTTTCAAGAGCCATTTCGACCATACCGACAGCGCCTTCGACTATCATCTTTCTAGCGTCGATTATTGCCGAGGCTTGTTGACGTTGAAGCATTACGGCGGCGATTTCGGGTGCGTATGCAAGATAGGTGATTCTCGCTTCGATGATTTCCAATCCCGCAATTTGGACTTTAGCTTGAATTTCTTCCTTAATGCGGTTGGAAACGACTTCCGCAGAGCCCCTTAAACTGCCTTCGTCGGCAATACCGTCGCCCGTGGTGTCAACGTTGGGCGCGACGTCGTAAGGATATATACGTACGATATTACGTAAAGCGCTGTCGCATTGAAGGGAAAGATATTCCTTATAGTTATCGACGTTAAACGCCGCTTTTGCGGTGTCTACGACCTTCCACATAACGGCTATACCGATTTCTACGGGATTACCGAGGCAATCGTTGATTTTTTGACGATTGTTGTTTAAAGTCATAATTTTTAACGAAATCTTTTTATTGGAAACCGCTACGCCCGTCGCCGCGGCAGCCGCTTCCGAATCGTCTCCGTGTACGTCGCCGCTTTGTTTAAGTTTTGTGGTCGCCGCAGGGTTTACCGCCGAGCAAAACGGGTTTACGAAATAAAAGCCTTCGCCCTTTATCGTGCCGACGTATTTACCGAATAGGGTTAATACAAGGGCTTCTTGAGGTCTTAAAATTTTAAGACCGGGCATCATAATAAACGCGCTTATGCCTAAAATCGCGGCGATGATTACGAATAAAGTGGCAAACTTTTCATACACCCCCGCAAGAACGAACATTGCGATTGTCGCGGCAAGGAATAGTATTATCAAAAATAAAACGGTTCCGCCGTGTTTTTTGTTAGAAAGTAATTTTTCTTCCATATTTTTACCTCACTATTATAATGATATCAAAATGATATCACAAGCGTGACTATTTGTCAAGTAATTAAAAAACTTTTTCCGTCTATTTTGCCATTTAGCGAAAAAAACCTTTTATTAGGTTGACTTACATTTTGATTTCAGTCATAATGTAAGTAAGAAAAAACGTGCGTTTTGTCAAATGTGCATATATTCGATTATACATAATAAGGAGATTCAAGATGTCTGTTATTAATATAATTAATATTGTTTTAGCGGCTGTATTTCTTGCCGTTTTGGCGGTAAGGTTTTTGTGGGGCTTGAAAAAGGGCGTTATAAAAACTCTTATTCGCTTGGCGGGGACGGTCGCCGCGCTCGTGTTGACTTTCATTACGTTTAAGTCGATATTTGCAATTATCAATCCCTATATCAACGATTTGGTAACGGAAAAAATTCTCGAAACGGAAGGCGGTGCTTCGATAGCGGAATTAGATCAATCGATGCAGTCGCTGATAGCTTTAGCGGAAGGCTTAGTCGGCCCCTTGATTTTCGGGACGTTGTTCTTCTGTTTTAACCTTATTTTCGGCATAGTAACGCTTATTATAAGGATAGTTTTAAAAATCGTACCTATAAAGCCTAAACTTCACACAAGGCTTATCGGTGCGGCTCTTTCGGCAGTTACGGGCGCGATAGTAATCGCAATGTTATATGCGCCTTTTGCGGGGTACGTTGCCAAGGCGCCGCAAATTTATAATGCGGTTATCGAAAACGACCTTGCCGAAGAAGATCAAACGGCTTCCGAAATTATGGAAGAACTCGACGAAAACGGCGTCTTTTTGAGCAAAATGACTGCTACGCTAACGTCGCCCGTATTTAATTTTTCTTCTAAGGTGAAAACGGAAGACGGCACGACGATAGACGCCTTTAAAGAAATCGATAATTTTTTCAAACTTATTCCCGAAATAAGTAAACTTAAAGAAACTGATTTTTCGAACCTCGAAACCGTTGACTTCGATTGTATAAACAATCTCGTTTTAAAGGCAGGCGATTCGGAATTTTTAACCGTAGTTTTATCTGAAGTATTGTCAACCGCGGGGAACGCTTGGTATAATAACGAGGAATTTTTCGGCATTAATCTGAAAGCCGAAATCGAAGCGTCTTCGCCGGGGTACGGAAAAATGCTCGACGGCGTTTTAAATAAACTCGCAAGTTGTACGAAAGATAATTTTAAGACGGTTGCCGCCGAATTTACTTCCGCAATAAAATCCGCCGTAAAAATGGTAGATTATCTTAACAAAATGCAGAACTTTTCAAACGGCGACAGTTTGCAGGATTTATCTAACAATCTTTCCGACGTATTGAAAGATCTCGATTCTTCCACCGTCGAAATGATTCTTCCCGCCGTGTCGAGCGAAGTCTTTACCGAAGCGGGACTTAGTGAAAACGAAGCGCAACTCGTATCGGATATTCTTCAAGACACTTTGACTTCCGTCGTAAAGATGGATGACGAACAAATCGACGCCGAGGCCGCTGCGATAAACACACTCGTTTCGTACGCTACGAACGACGTCGCCGAACCTGATCCGAACGAGGTCATCGAAGCCCTTGTGTCTTCTGAAATAGTTTTGCCCGCGATACAGTCGATTATCGAAGAAAAACCGGACGAAACGGCTGAAATCCTCGGTAATGTTAGCGAAGAACAAAAAACGGCTATATCGGAAGCCCTTGACGATTATCAAGAAAATAATGCCGACGTTGACAAAGAAAAAATCAACGCAATCAAAGCGCTTTTCGGTATAGGGGAATAAAAAAGCCGACATTGGCATAATACGGATTAACAAAAAGGCAAACGGTAGCCGATAAAGTCGGCTAAACCGTTTGCCGTTTTTATTTTTTAATTTTCAGAATTTGCAAAACTAATTATGCGTTGAAAGCGTCCTTAAAGGATTTGCCGAATTTCAAAACGGGCTTTTTGCAAGCGGGAACTAGAACTTTTTCCTTGGTCTGAGGATTTAACGCTTCTTTTGCGGGAACGTCTTTAACTTCGAAAGTTCCGAAGCCGACTAAAGAAACCTTTTCACCGTCTTGAAGTGCTTGTTCCAAAGTGTTCATAAGCGCTTGATAAGCGTCTGCCATTTGAGTTTGAGTAAGACCTGCTTCGCGAGCAGCGATTTTAATAAGTTCGGTTTTTGTCATGATTTCCTCCGATTTTATGGTTATTTAAAGGTTTTGAACCTTTATCTATATCTAATATAACTTAAAATCTTCGACTTGTCAATAGTTGAAATAAAAAAAAGACTGTTTTTTTATAAAAAAACCGTTTTTTTTTGATATTTTCAATAAAAAACGTCATAAACCCGTTGACAAAACTCGTTTCGGCTATAAAATAAGCGTAGGGGAAACTTTTAGGGGAAAGGAGATTTTATGGACGAAAATTTAAGACGGGTAACCGTTACTAAATGCCCGACTTACCAATCCGACAACGGAACGGGCAGTTACGTTTTTAAATTGAAAAGGTATTATTTCGGTAAAGATTTATCAAGTCTTACGCCTTATTTGAAAATTAGATTTCAAGACGAAAGTACCGATAAAATACTGTTAACCGACGTTGCGTCGGACACCGAAACGCTTACGGTAAATTTTACCGTTACCGACGCCGTAACGCGCGTTGCGGGCGACGCAAGGTGTCAATTGTGTTTTGAAAACGCAGACGGCTCCGTTTGTTTAAACACCGAAATATTTACAGTGGAAATTCTCGATTCGGTAGAGATCGAAAGTTACGGACAAACGATTTTGCCAAGCGCTATCAGAATGTTGCAAACCAAACTTGCCGAACAAATCGAAAGTATGAATCAACGTCTAAAAAGGGTAAGCGATTCGATAGTAATTAAAAGTATTTTAGTTTCCGCAGCGGGTTTTAGTAACGGTAGTCAAACGCTTTCCGTGTCCGAAGTAAAAGACGACAGCGTGGTATTGTTTGCTCCGTCGACTAACGTTCTTGCTGTAAAAAATGCGGACGTGTACATATCTTCATGGGAAGAAGGTACGGTTACGCTCGAATGCGTAAATACGCCTTCAACTGATTTTATGGTACGGTTTGCCGTAATAAACAAGGTCGAGACAGTAGAAGAAGCCGACAATTAAACTATCTTTTTAATCTTGAGCCGCAAATTGTTTGACATAAACGATTTAAACGGTTAAAATTATACGTATAATCACAAAAGTTTGCGGACAACAGGTCCGCAATGGCAGAGGTATATTATGTCGGAATTCTTATCCGGAATGAAAAGAACTCATCACTGCGGCGTTTTACGCCTTTCTAACGCTAACGAAAAAGTAGTCGTTATGGGATGGGTACAAAGAAGAAGAAATTTAGGCAGTCTTATTTTCGTCGATTTACGCGACCGCACGGGTATCGTTCAAGTCGTTTTCGACGAAACTACCGAAAAAAGCCTTTTCCAAAAAGCCGAAAGCATTCGCTCCGAATATGTTTTGGCGGTAGAGGGTACCGTTAGGGAAAGACAATCAAAAACCAACAAAATAGCGACGGGGGATATCGAAGTTTTAGCCACCGAACTCAAAATTTTGTCGGAAGCGGATACCACTCCTTTCGAAATCACCGACGATACCAACGTAAACGAAAATCTTCGTTTAAAATACAGATATTTGGATTTAAGAAGACCTTCTTTACAACAAAAACTCATTACTCGTTCCCAAGTAGCCGTTGCAACCAGAAACTATCTTGCCGAAAACGGTTTTTTGGAAATAGAAACGCCGTACCTCGGTAAGTCGACGCCCGAAGGCGCAAGGGACTATCTTGTTCCGTCGAGAATAAAAGAAGGTTGTTTTTACGCGCTTCCTCAGTCGCCGCAACTTTATAAACAACTTTTGATGATTGCCGGCTACGACAGATATTTCCAGATTGCCAAATGCTTCCGCGACGAAGATTTAAGGGCGAACCGTCAACCGGAATTTACCCAAATCGACCTTGAGATGAGTTTTGTCGAGGATGAAACCGACGTAATGTATCCCGTCGAAGGGCTTATAAGACGTATTTTTAAAGAATCCATCGGCATGGAACTTCCCGAAGGACATTTCAGAACGATGTCTTGGCAAGAAGCGATGGACCGTTTCGGTTCGGATAAGCCCGATACGAGGTTTGGTTTGGAACTTAAAAACGTTTCGGATATTTTCGAAGGTTCCGACTTTAAAGTATTTTCCGACTGCGTTTGCGACGGGAAAAGCGTTCGCGCGATAAACGCGAAAGGGTTTGCGTCTAAACTTTCCCGTAAGGATTTGGAAGCTTTGTCCGAGGTCGCTAAAACGCTCGGCGCAAAGGGCTTGGCTTGGCTCAGTAAACCCGCCGGCGAAGCGGTTAAATCGTCGTTTAATAAATTTTTGACCGATGAAATCGTCGCTAAACTTACCGAAAGAATGAACTTAGAGGACGGCGACGTATTATTGTTTGCCGCAGACAAAGACACTGTCGTTTTCAATACGCTCGGCGGCATAAGGCTTCATCTTGCCGATAAGTACGATTTGTACGATAAAAACAGTTACGATATTTTGTGGATTGTGGATTTCCCGATGTTCGAGTACAGCGAGGAAGAAAATCGTTACGTCGCGATGCACCATCCGTTTACCGCGCCTAAGGACGAGGATTTGTATTTGCTCGATACCGATCCCACCAAAATGCGTGCGAAAGCCTACGATATCGTTATAAACGGTCAGGAAGCGGGCGGCGGCTCCATAAGAATACATTCGCGTGAACTTCAAAAGAAGATATTCAACGTTTTGTCGTTTACCGACGAGGATATCGAACGTAAATTCGGGTTTTTCGTCAACGCCTTCAATTACGGCACGCCTCCGCACGGCGGACTTGCTTTAGGACTCGATAGGCTTGTAATGCTTTTGACTAAGACCGATTCCATAAAGGACGTAATAGCCTTCCCGAAGGTTCAAAACGCGTCTTGCCTTATGAGTGACGCGCCGTCTACGGTCGATAAACAGCAACTCGACGATTTGTATTTGTTGATTAATCACACCGAAAAAGAATAATCGATTTTTTAACGTTTTTTGTAAAAAGTGTCGTTAACAGGCTTATAGCGGCACTTTTTTCGTATAAAAGGTTTTATGTCGTTTGTTTTTGGCGTTTTTAATCGATAATAATATCTTAAAATTTTTGTTTTTGCACGATAGATTCTTGCAAATAAACGGATGTTGTGCTATTATTAAAATCGGTAAAAAAGTTCTTTAATTTCCTAATAAAAAATCCAATTATTAAAAAGAGGAATCGAAGATGATTCAAGATAACAAAACTTCCGAAAAGGTTGTGTTTGAACTTTCGACTACTATGGAAGAAAAGATTTTTCGCAGCGACGATACGTTGTCGTATAGCGAAAAAACAAAGATAACAGATTTAATCGACGACCTCGAACGCCAAGTTTCGGAATGTGAAAAATTAAAACTTCAACTCGGAAAATTGCTCGATTACAACGTTTTAAAGGAAAAAGGTTTTTCGACTGAAAAACTGTCCGCCATAAAAAGCGAGGACGAGGCTTATCTTAACAAGGTGGAAGGATTTTACAATAATAATCTTGCTAAGCACGATTATATGTTCGGTTACCCCGCCAATATGGAAAAAGATTCCTACTTTTTGTCCTATCTTAGGTTTTTGGAAAGCAAGATGTATCTTATGAATAATTGCGGCGATCCTTACGAGCGCGGTAATTACGGTATGGACAGCAAGGAAACCGAACGTGAAATTTTAAAGACCTTTGCCGAAAGTTACGGCTTAACGGAAAACGAGTATTGGGGGTACGTCACGACGGGCGGAACCGAAAGTAATTTTTGGGGTATACGCGAAGGGTTCAATAAATACCCGAACGCAAAACTGTATTTTTCCGAAAAAACCCATTACAGCGTTGAAAAGTTCGTTTATAACAATCGAGTCGGCGCGGTATATCCGTACACGGTCGTAAAAAGCAATCCTAACGGTTCGATAGACGTTGACGATTTAAAGCAAAAAATAGCCGCCGAACATAAAAAGTGCGGCTATAAGCCCGTTATTTTAGTTTTAACTTGGGGTACGACCAAGGAGGGCGCGATAGATTCGGTTAAAGAAATAACCGATTATTTGCGTGAGAATAAGATAGAGTATTACTGCCATTTGGACGCGGCGCTTTACGGCGGAATAGGCAAAAAGCAAAATTCGGCACCCGTTATTACAGACTTAAAATCTTTGGGCGTCGATTCGGTTTCGGTAAGTTTACATAAGTTTTTAGGCGCGTCGAGGGCTAACGGTATACTGATTTCGTTAACGCGCGACAAACGTAAGGTGATAGACTATATCGGGCAAGAAGATTCCACTCTTTTAGGCTCTCGCGATTTTCCGCCCTTTTCTACGCTGCAACGCATAAAGGAGTTTTTCGAGCGGAAAGACGATAATCATTATATAGAAAACGTCGATTATTTTAAACGGCTTTTAAAGGAAAGAAACATTGCTTACGACACTTTCGACGATGAAAAATGCAATATTTTCGTTATCGACAGACCGTCAGACGAAATTTGTAAAAAGTATCAACTAACAACTTACGACGAGTGCGGCGTAAAAAAGGCACACGTTATAATTTTTCCTTTCCACAAAAAGGAAATCATGAAAAATTTAGCCGACGATTTGGCTTAAAAAATTAGAATAAATAAAACTTTTAAAAGGAAAATTCGGTTTTACGAAAACGATTTTTGACGGACGATACTTATGAAAGAAAAACTGAAACTTTATTTGAAAGAACTCCCTAAACGCTATTTCATCACTGCGTTTTCCGGGATGGCGCAAGGGCTTTTCGTTACCCTTATCGCGGGTACGATTTTAGCGCAAATCGCGGGTTTTGTCGGAGATAATTACGTTGGTAACACTTTTTTGGCACTTGCTAATTTCGCAAAGTCCTTAATGGGGGCGGGGATAGGCGTAGGAATCGCTTACGCTCTTAAAAAGAACAAACTGCTTGTGTTATCTGCCGGCGTTGCGGGATTTATCGGGGCTTTTTCCGATACGTTTATCGTAAGCGGAACGCCGCTTGCTGCATTGAAACTCGGCACCCCCGGCAACCCTATCGGCGCATACGTAGTTACAATGCTCGTTGTAGAAGTGGTAGGATTATACGAAGGCAAAACAAAACTCGATATTTTGCTTGTTCCGCTCGGAACGTTGCTTTTGAGTTTTATCGGCGTTTATCTTGCTTATCCGTTTATTTGGCTTATAAACAAGTTGGGTGTTCTTATCGCGCTTGCGACGGATTTTGCACCGTTTGCGATGGGCGTAGTTATCGCCGTCGTTATGGGGATTCTTTTAACGATGCCAACGTCTTCCGCCGCAATTTGGGTTGCGATAGCCAAACCCGTTTTAGAAAGCGGAAACCAAGCCGCAATAGACGCCATGCTTTTGGCAGGCGGTGCGGCTACGGTCGGGTGCGCTTGCCATATGATAGGTTTTGCCGTCGCTTCGTTTAGGGAAAACAAAGTGTCGGGGCTTGTGTCGCAGGGGATAGGGACGAGTATGTTACAAATTCCCAATATAATGAAAAAGCCGATCATAATGCTTCCGATGATAATAACGAGCGCGATTTTAGGTCCCGTAAGCACTTGCGTGTTTAAACTTAAATGTGGCGCTTCGGGCGGCGGAATGGGAACAAGCGGTTTGGTCGGCGTTTTCGATTTATTAAACTGCGGTACTGATTTTTGGTACGTCGTAGGCGTCGTACTTTTAATGTTTGTATTACCCGCCGTTATTAATCTTTTGATAAGCGAGTTTATGCGCAAAAAGGGCTTTATAAAAGAAGGAGATATGAAACTATCCGACTAATCCGACTATACTTTTTTAAATATAAGACGCAAATTTTTTGCGTAATAAAAATGCCGAAAACGTGGCTATAAGCCCGTTATCGGCATTTTTTAAAAAATAATTTATTCGTTTTCGCTTTTACTCACGGTAAAAGTTTTTCCTAAATATATACTGTCCGAAGGATTATCTGTAGTGTAATCGAAAGTTATTTCGCATTTTAGTTTATCGGATTTATCCGTGTATTTGATTGCAAAAATACGATTTTCGTACGAAGTATACCAATAATAATTTTCGGCATCATATGCTTCGCGTTTAAAAACCCTTAGCACGCCTGTCGAATTATTTCTGAAAATATAAATCGCTACGTCGATAGTTTCGCCGTTTAAAGTAAGACTTCCGAAAACCGATTCCCCACTTACGGTGTTAAACGATAACGAAAACCCTTCTTCCTCGTAAGACCAAGTCGATTTCTTAACGTAAAAAATAGGGGTTCCATAGCAAGCGGTAAGTTGCGACAGACAAAATATCGATAACAATATTAAAACAAAGCAGCGTTTACGTAAACCGAATTGTGTTTTTGCAGATAACGTTTTCATTGCATACACCTCTTAGTTTATTTTAATATAAATCTTGTTTTGTTAGTGTGAATTTTTTACCGATAGGACTGTTTTCTCCGGTTGCACCCGTATAATCGAAAATAATTTTGATATCTATGCTGTCTTTGTTTTCTTTATAAGAGAATCCCCAAAGTGTTTCGTACTTTACGTTTGTTTGCGTGTCGGTTGCGGCGGTTTCGTCGTCCGTGGCGGGTTCATCGCTCGGTGTGGTTTCATCCTCCGGTTTTGTTACGTTATCCGAAACGTTATCCGCAAACACACATATCTTCATTCTTTTGTTAGACGTAAAAATCCGTACGAAAATCGAATATTCCGTTCCGTTAAAATACGCCGTGCCTAACGGATTGTCGCGTCTGTCGCCCGTGGTCGTAAACGAGATTTTAAAATCTTCGCCCTCGTAAGACCATATCGCGGACGTGTCGGTAAAGTATTTTCTTGAAAAGTCGCACGCACTGAAAATACAAGTACTTAAGGCTGCCAAAAGCAAGATCGATACGATTTTTACGTATGTATTTTTTAAAGTTCTTTTCATATACACCGCCTAAATAAAATAATTTTTGCCCATAAATTAGTACAAAGTCAGTACAAGTTTTTCTTTTCGAGTTTTAGTTTTTTACCCAAAAGTTTACTTTCGGCAAAATCTTCTACGGTAAAGTTTTCGGAATGTATCGAATAGTCGAACATTATTTCAAACTCTACGTATTCTTTATAGCCCGAAAATTTTGCCGCGTACATTCTGCCGTCGGTATTACCGTATCGGTCGATTTCTTCCGTGTTTTGTTTTTCGGTATCGCATATGATAAGTTTATCTTCTCCATATCTTATTTCTAAAACGACTTGATAGCGTTGTCCGTCTAAGATAAGCGTTCCGTAAACTTTGTCGAAATTGTTGCCGGTTGTGGTAAGTGAAAGCGAAATCGTTTCGTCTTCGTACACCCAATTCGCCGCGTAATCGGTAAAATGCGGTCCGTTGACACAGGCGGTAAAGGTCGTCGTAGTTAACAAAGTTGCTACAATTACCGCTAATAATGTGATTTTTGTTAATATTTTGGTTGTTTTCATGTTCTTCGTTTTTACCTTTAATTTTTTTTAAGTTGTTGCCGTCAATATAAGTTTTTGCGTTTAAGAACGAGTTTTGCGCCGCTAAGCGACGCCTTGCCCTCACGCGTTAAATTAGTTAAATTATCGATTTCTATCGTTAATTTCGTCGATTTACGGTAGCCTTTGTAGTAGGCGGATAAAAGTATGTCGCTTGAATTTAAGTCGTTTTTCCATTTCGGATTGCTAAAGTCTATGTTTGTTAAGTCGTATAGCACGATTTCCGAAAAATTGTAATAAATACTTGCCAAAACTTTAATTAGGTGCGTGCCTACGGTTACGGTGCCAAAAACCGTATCGTCATAGCCCGTCGTCGTAAAACTTATCTTTACGTCGTCATACTCACCCGTCCATACCGCAGGGTAATCGGCAATATCCGGTCCGTATCTTTTAGGCGGAAATATTAAAACCAAAATCGGTATCGATACAAAGCTGAAGAATACGACCGCGCAAATTATGCCGATAATGCTTTTGATTTTTTTGTTTTTCATACTTTTTAGTATAAATCGTGTCTTTCTAAAACGAGTTTTCTTCCGACAAGGCTGTTTTCGCCCTCGGGGTTAATCCTGTCGTGTGTGATTGTGAACGTTACCGATTTCTTATAGCCCGTGTAATTTGCGTTAAACAACGTGTAGTAATTGTTTGTGGCGTTCTCGTCGGAAGATATGTCGGTATCGATAGTTTTTATAACGACGCAGGGCGGTGTTCCGTAGCTACTTAATACTCTAATATCGTATTCTTTACCGCTTAAAACTAAAGTGCCTTCAAAATAATTTTCGTAGTAACCCGTTGTTATTATAGTAATTTGTATATCGCCGTCATCGCACGACCAAATTGCGGGAAACTCGCCGAAGTCGTCGCCGACGCGACACGCCGAAAACGATAAAAAAACTAAACAAAGCGTTAAGCAAATCGATAGTATTTTTACTATTATATATAAAATATTTTTTCGTGATTTTTTCATAGTAATTTTCCCTCTATATTATGATTAGACAAGTATTATGTAACCTATAATGAATGATCTGTATGAATTCTTGAAATCATCAAAATTTGATGTGGTTGCGTCCTCTAAATTATGATTGTACGGTGTGTAAAAGGGCGTAGTCGTTTCGCCGGTTACGGCAAGGGTTCTTCGTATATAAAACGTATGTAGCCCTTCGAAAATCGAGCTGTTCCAAAATGAAGAAATATAATGGTTGCTGTCGGTAACCGATATGGCTTTTTTATACTTTTTATAAGACGTATATTTTTTATACGGGATATCCTTGTGTTTAAGATAACGATATAATTTTCGCGGTTCAGACCCGAAATTTCCCCACGCGAATGCATATTCGATAGCCCATTTTTCAAAATCGTAGATAACTTGTGACAACATTTGCGGTTTTCCTAAATCTATCATTAAATTGTATATAGCGGCAACTTCGCACCCGACTTCACCGAATTTGGTAAATCCGAAGTGATATTCAGCAACGCGCGGATCGTATTGACTTTCGATATACGCGCCTAGCGGTAGCCCTTCAATATTTCCGTTTTTGTTGGGTGTTTCCAATGTTGTGTTAAGCGAAAAATTATCGGCGGCGTGTATTTGTTCGGCGACTTGGGTGACGATAACATAGGCGACAATCACGGCTGCAACAACTATTAATGAGGTTAGCCATTAGAGAGCCGAACCGATTAAGTTTTAACGCTGCTATATTTGTAAAATCATTGTTAAACTCGTTTGCAATACGGTCAAGTATTGCTGCGCTCGTTTGCCTCGATTTTCCTAAATTTAGCAACGTTAAAATGCAAAGCACCTTAAGCGCGTATTTTTTAGGTTGTTTTGGTGAAGGCTTGCGAAGACGTACACGCGTACATCGAGTAAGGATTTGCCGAAACAGACAGAAAAGACGTGCTTAAGGCTTGATTGGTTCAATTCTCTAATGGCTACCCATCCACCTAACGACATAACTGAAACTTCGTTATCATCGTTTACGTTTATCTTTCTATTCAAGCCTACGTTCGCGTTCAAGTCTATTTGCAAATTTGCTTCTATTTCGTCGGTGTCTA
>CAYNYV010000001.1:0-96167 GCA_964401515.1 uncultured Christensenella sp. | reverse complement strand
CAAAATATGCGGTAATTTCTTGCGGGGCGACCAATATTTATTCTCATCCGAAACAATCGGTTTTGACCGAATTGCTTAATTTTAACTGTAAAGTTTTTAGAACGGATTTGCAAGGAACGATTAGTTTTAGCGTTACGAAAGCCGGCGACGTATCATATTTTGCCGAACGAAATTGCAATCAGTCCGATATTTATATCGGTTATTAAAAAATACGGCTGTTACAAGACCTAACTTGCAACAGCCGTATTTTTTTATAAGAGCAATTATTGATTATTGATTACGTTATTATATTCTTTAGTGATTTCGCTTATAAGTAAATTACGTGTTTCACTATTAATGGGGTGGGCGATATCTTTATATTCACCGTCGCTTGTTTTTCTGCTCGGCATAGAAATAAACAAGCCGTCGTTACCTTCGATTATTTTAATGTCGTGAATAACAAAACATTGATCTATCGTTATAGAAGCAACTGCCTTTAGTTTTGTGTTTTCGGTTTTTATTAATCTAACCTTTACGTCTGTAATGCTCATAAATTCCCTCTCCTAAAGTTAAAAAAATTCTTACACATTATATATACTATAATTTAATAAATTTTTCAATTATTTTAACCTTAATTTCGATTTTTTCTTAAAACTTTTCAAAAAAAATAAGAAATATTAATTATTTTCTCCAATTTATAATATAAATAGTGCGTAAAGGTTATTTTAATGCATATACATTTTATCGGTGTCGGCGGCGTATCGACGTCCTCGCTTGCTAAATATTTGAAAACGCAAGGGTTCTTCGTTACGGGGAGCGACAAACGTAGGTCGTTTATAACTAACGAACTTCAAATGTTAGGTATACAAGTTTTTTATGGTCATAAGGAAGAAAACTGTTTTGGTGCCGATATAGTAATTTACAATTCTGCGATAAAAGGCGATAACCCAGAATTGATTTACGCACTTAAAAACAAGATACCGCGTCTTGAAAGAGCCGAACTTTTAAGATATATTTCTAAAAAATTTGCTACCGTAATAGGCGTTTCGGGCTGTCATGGTAAAACGACCGTCACGTCGATGGTTGCGCATATATTGTCGCAAGCAAATTTAAAATTTACCGCACATATAGGCGGCTTTGATAAAGATTTCGGTAATTTTTATCAATGCGGAAAAGATATTTTTTTGTCGGAAGTATGTGAATTTAATAAAAATATCGATAAATTCGACGCAAGTTTAGCATTAGCGCTTAATATAGACAACGACCACTTAAACAGTTACGAGAATTTTCAAGATATAATAAATACTTTTTATCGCTTTTTAAACCGAGCGAAATGCGCGATTATCAATTTGGACGACTATAATTTACGTCGTTACGCTAATAAGCGAAAGACATTCGGCTTAAAGGTAGGGGATTATCACTGTAAAAATTTAACCGCCGAAAATAATTCCACCTGCTTTTCCGTGTACGAATACGGACAATTTTTGTACGAATATAAAACAAGTTTAATAGCGGAATATCAAGTAGCAAATATTTTAGCGGCTACAGCGACTGCTCGGCATTTCGGTGTAGACGGCGACTTAATTTGTAAAGGATTACAATCTTTTTGCGGCGTTAAACGTAGAAACGAATTTCTTTATAAATTAAACGGAGCCGACGTTTTTGCAGATTACGCGCATCATCCGACCGAAGTAAAGGCGTTTTTAGATTTTGTAAATTGCAAAAATTACAAGAAAATTCACGTTGTTTTTCAACCACACACCTATTCGCGAACTAAAAATTTATCCCGACAATTTATTGACACGCTAAAAGACGTCGATAATCTTTATTTATATAAAACTTACGCTGCGCGTGAAGAATACGACTACGGCGGCAGCGCACTGAAACTAAGTCAAAATTTACCTAAGTCACAATACTTTGACGAATTTGCCGATCTTATAAAAACATTACGTCAATCGGTTAAGGGCGGCGAAGTAGTCTTAGTCGTTGGCGCAGGGGACTTGTATGACAAATTTGTAAATTCCAAGGATAAACTATAAATGATAAATTAGCACGGTAAAAGGGTTTGCCATTAAAACAAACCCTTAAAATTATTTATAAAACTTTTGATTTTCAAGATTTAAATACTTAATAATAAAGTAGACGGGAACATTTAATATAATGATTATGGGATAAAGTATATATTTTAGCAAATCCGCCGTGTTTGAAAAATCAATTTCCGAAAGTATTGAAAATACTATCGTGATCAATACAAGGTTAAGCATTATTACGATGCATAACTCGATAATAGACTTCATCGTGGCAATCGACGCGACTTTGCGTTTAGGATCGACAAAATAGATAACGAGCATCGTAATCGGGAAAAGCGCTAGTAAGATAGCAAGAATAACGAAAGGCTTATACGTTAATCCCGCTTGAGGCGCCGTAAAATAGGCAAGTAAAAATATTTCGACAAGACAGAAAGCGTAGAACATCAACGAAGAAATCAAAGACAATTTATTGATTAAAATTGAATTGACGTTGCGTTTTGTAGTTGCGCTTGCAATGCTGACTTTGAACCCCTCAACCTTAGCAAGCGACTGTATGTCGGAAAAATCATAACCGTCCGTCTTCGCAATAGGTACTTCCGGGGTAGCGGAATTTGCATTTTCCGTTGGAGCGTCAGGCGTTTGTTGACGGTTATCTTGGCGTAAATTGTTATTTCTGTCGAAGTTATTATTATGTCTATCCGGGTTATCGGTTCTGCCTATATTATCGTGCGGTAAGTTAAAACGATTATCGCTTTGAGGTGCTTCCTTATCGTTGTCAAAATATGTGTTGATATCGGTACCTTGAACGTAAATTATTTCACGTGATTCGTTTTCTTTAGAACTCTTTTGTTTAGGGAAAAGTCTTCCGAGAACTTCTTTATAATCATGCTTAATAGGTGCTTGACCGCTATAAAAATCGTCTTCTTCAAGTGTTTGACTAACGGCAGAGGAATTTTCGGGCGATTTTTGAGTTTCGCTTTGCGAATTAACGTTTACGTCACTGAAAAAATTCTGCTGTACGGATTGCCGCTCAGTTGTTGGATTTTTATTAGTATTAGCGGCTTGAATGTCGCTATTAAACGGCGCAAACGGTGTCGATTTATCGTCGTCACCGAGAGCACGAACTTCTTGCGGCTCGCTTGACTTAACTAAATCAACTTGAGGATGCGGCTTTTCTATAAAAGGTTCATCGTGAACGCTCGTAGACTCCGGTTGGCTTTCATCGATACCGACAAGCGTTAATAAATCGAATTCTTCGGGTGATTTTGCAATATCGGTAGTGGTAAAATCGGTAACGGGCTTTTCCGATTTAGGCGTAGTATCGTAAATAGGCTTTGAAAATTCATTCTGCTTAGACTGATTGAAAGCATCGGAGTCATTTAAATCCGAAGACTTTTTATCGGAAGATTTTTCGGCAATATCGCTAAAATCGATTATAGTAACGTTTTCGGAAATAGGAGCCTGTTTTTCGAAAGGTTTTTCTTCCGTAATGCCATTATTAACGTTATTAACGCCATTATCGTCGGAATTCTTTTCCGCCAAGTCGATTTGAACGGGTCTTAAAGGCTCCTTCGGAACGTTATCGATGTCTTTAGTATTTGTAACGTCGTCGGACGATAAAAAATCCTTCAATGCTTTATCTATATCGAAAGGTTCGGGAGTGACTTCTGTTTTTGAATCGGAAACGACAGCGGGTTTGGCGTCATTTTGCTTTTCCTTGCGTTTTTCGGGCGTTTCGAGCAAAACGTTAACGACCGAACGAGAAACTTCCCACTTATCTTTATTATCGTCGATGTAGTTTTTACCTTTTTCGGTTAACTGCAAAAATTTGCGTCTAACGCCGTCGGCGCTCGTCGCACGATACTCGGTTACGTAACCTTGTTTAACGATGCGTTGCAAGCAGCTGTAGAAAGTGCCTTGCTTTAACTCGAATTTGCCGTCGGAACGTTCTTCGATTTCCTCACGTATTTGATTTGTATGCTTATCATCGTTAACAAGCGATAATAAAATTATCGTATCGAGATGACCGCGAAACATTTCGCTAGGAATCAGATCCATAAAAAATAGTAAAATCCTTTATTAATTAGATAAATTATAGCATTATTACGATACAATGTCAATGTACTTTAACGAAATTTATCAATAAATGACTAAATTTTTTATAATTCGCAGAATAATTTAGTTTGCGACGCAGAATTTTAAAAAGCATTCTGTTAAAATTCATTTTAAAACGCTAAAATAATACAGTGTATTTTACAAAAGATTTTGCGCAAAGATTGCATTATAAAAATAAATGTAAATCGTAATACTTTTAAAATTGCTTGGATTTATCGGCGATTTTGTAGCATTTTTTCGTTGAAACGTTATTACGCGATATCTCGTCGCAAAAGTTGCGTTTTACGCATAGTTAAAAATGTGCCCTAAAACGGTTGACTGTCGGAAAAAAAAGTTATATAATAAATATCGGAAACCGTTATCTGTTAAGCGGTAGACATTTTAAAGGAATTACTGTCATGGCGAAATTAAGTGACGATTATTTTACCGAACGTAAAATATTGACTTTGAACAAACTAAATAAAGTGCTGGAAATGCTTCCTGATTTTTTACGGGAATATTTTTTGGGCATCGAGTCAAGGACTTCGCCCCTAACGCGGCTTAACTACGCAATGGATATTGCGATATTCTTTGATTTTATTTCGATAAAATATTCCCTACCACTTTCTGATATAACTGTAGAAACACTTGATAAAATCACCTCTTACGACATCGAGCAATTTTTAAGTTATATTTCGAGTTTCGATTATAACGGAGAGCATCACACATGCGACGAGCGCGCCAAAGCGCGTAAATTGGCGTCGATACGCTCGATGTACAAGTATTTTTTCAATAAAAACAAAATTATCGCCAATACCGCAGCTAAAGTCGCTACGCCCAAGATACACGAAAAAGAAATTATTCGTCTTGAAAATAACGAAATCAGTAACCTACTTATGAGTGCCGAAACAGGTGCAGGGCTTACGAAACATCAACTCGCCTATCAAAAAAACACGCAAGTTCGCGACGTTGCGCTGCTAACCCTTTTTTTAGGTACGGGCATACGTATTAGCGAACTTGTAGGTTTAAACGTTAACGATATATTCTTGGAAAACAACAGTTTCATCGTTACCCGAAAAGGCGGAAACCGCACTATTTTATATTATACCGATGAAGTAAAACAAGAACTTATAAGGTGGCTTGACGCGCGCTCGAAAATCGAAGGGCTTGCTAAAGACGAGCCTGCCCTATTTGTTTCTTTGCAAAACAAACGAATAAGCGTACGCGCCGTTCAAGAACTAGTTAAAAAATACGCTAAGATAGTTTCCCCTTTAAAGCACATAACGCCTCATAAATTACGTAGTACTTTCGGCACGAAACTTTACCGCGAAACCGGCGATATTTATGTTGTAGCCGACTACTTAGGACACCGCGATATAAACACTACGAAACGTCATTACGCTGCAATGAGCGATGATATGCGCAAGAATGCAATTAAGACGATTTCATTAAAAAATCCCGATGATAACTAAAATTACGACTTTAATAAAAACATCTAAAATATCTGATAAAATCTACGATTATGCAAAATATTACGATTATTGAGCCCGTCTTTTTTAACGATGAGATCGACGATAAAATCGACGAAATTACTTCTTTATGCGAGTCCGCCGGTGCAAAAGTCGTCGGGGTTAAAAAGCAGTATATAAAGACAGTTACGCCGTCAACGTATATCGGTAAAGGCAAGGCAGAAGAAATAAGCGATTACGTTAAGGAAAACGAGTCCGACATTTGCGTTTTCGACGGAGAACTGTCCCCTTCTCAAACGCTGAATTTATCCGACGTTATCGGTATACCCGTCATAACGAAAACTAATTTAATACTCGACATATTCGCCAAACGTGCTCAAAGCGCGGAAGGTAAAATTCTTGTAGAATTAGCCCAACTAAAATATATTTACCCGAGATTAAAAGGCAAAGGCGATTCCTTATCACGTTTAGGCGCAGGAATAGGCACGCGCGGTCCCGGCGAAACTAAATTAGAAACAGACAGGCGGCATATTAAAGGCAGAATATTAGCACTTGAAAAGTCGCTTGAAAAAATCCGTTCAAGACGAAATATCGAATATTCCCGTCGCGAAAAAAATCAGATTAAAACAGTAGCCTTAGTCGGTTACACAAACGCGGGCAAATCGACTTTATTAAATTTGCTTTGTAAATCTAACGTTTTTGAAATGAATCAACTTTTCGCAACGCTCGATACGGCGTCAAAAAAAGCCGATTTAGACGGCAACAAAGTTGTTTTTATTGACACTGTGGGTTTTATTAAAGACCTTCCGCCGGATTTGTTGGAAGCATTTAAATCGACTTTGGATTGCATCAAAAAAGCAGATCTTATTTTAAGCGTCGCCGACTCGACAAAAAATTGGAAACAGCAATTTGAAGTAACCGACGGGGTTTTGAAAGACTTTCAAACTTTATCGCCGGTTATAAAAGTTTTAAATAAGTGCGACCTTTTGTCCGATGATTTTGTTCCGTCCGAAATTATAAAAATTTCCGCGTTAAAAAACGTCGGTATTACCGAACTAAAGAGTTTAATCAAAGCAAAACTGCAGTTAAAATAATATATTTTATTATATCGAAAAAGTAAGGCAATGTAAATCGCCTTACTTTTACTTTATATTTTAAAGATATATTTCGACGATTTTTTTAACGTCGGAAAGTTTTTGAAGAATTTTTTTACTAAGCGCGATTTGGTTGTTAGCCCTATATAAATTCTGCTTTTCGTAATCGCATTTAAAGTATAAATCACCGTCAAGATAGTCCTTTAAAAACCTTGCGGCAAGTTCCAAAGCGGTAACAAGCGGCGCCATATAAAGCGTTTGCTTTTCAAAATCGCTTAAAGTATCCCCTACTTCATTTAAAAATCCCCTTGTAAATGCTTCAAACCTATCTAAATCAAAGTCGATTTTACCGATATCCTCTTCGTCTTCGCCAAAGTTGGAGCATATCGAACGCGTCGCATCGCCAAAGTCGTAAGCGATTACCCCCGCCATTACAGTATCGAGATCGATAACGGTCAACGCATTTCCCGTATTTTTATCAAAAAGCACGTTGGAACATTTGGTATCGTTATGGGTAACTTTTAACTTTAATTGCCCGTTCTTAATAAATTGGCAATAATATTCGGCTAAATAACGTTTACTAAAAAGATATCCGAGTTGTTCCAAGACTTCTTGTTTTCTTTTCATAAGGTCGTAATCTGCGGATTTTTTCAAGTCGGCAAATCTTTTTTCCGTATTATGAAAATCCTTAATAGTTTCATGCAAAAGACTTATATCGAAATCGCTTACAAGTTTTTGAAATTGCCCGTAAGCGCGTCCGGCTTCCTTGATAACGTATAAATCTTCTGTAGTTAAATAGCATATTGAATTTTCGATAAATTTTGAAACACGCCAAAACTCCTTGCCGTCGTCAATAAAATAGTACGAGCCTTTTTTAGTTTTTATATAATCTAAATAAGCAGTGTTTTCCTTATTTGAAAATTTATTTTTTATATGATTTGTTATCAGCGTAACGTTTTTCATTAAAAGCCGCGGATTTTTAAACACGTATTTATTGATTTTTTGTACTACGTATTTACTTTTGATACCATTATTTTCGGTTGTAACTAAATAAGTTGTGTTTATATTTCCCGATTCGATTTTTTCGTAGTTAAGTAACTTGCCGTGTAACCTAAAATTATTGCATACGTAATTTAATAGCATTTTTAACCAAATTTACCTTATATAATATGGATTTTCTAACATATTTGACAAAAGGGCTTGCTCGAATTTTAATCGAGTAAGCCCAAGTTATCGCTATTCATAATTTATCACATAGTTTTAGTTTTTGCAAAGGAAGTCGCTAAGCGAGAAATCGACGAAGCGACTTCCCTAAAGATTTTTATGACTTTGTTAAAAAATTTCACGCAAAAAACGAATTAACTAATAGTGTCCAACGGTATTTTTACAATCGTAAGTAACATTTTGCACGTTGTTAATTTCAAGGTGATATCCGCTACTTGCTCCCCAACATACGATTAAAACACTATTGGAAAATTGACTATAATACAAATCTTCTATTATCGCGGTTTCTTTTTTTACGATTTTTTTAAAATCGCTGAATTTTACCAACTTATAATTGTTTCTCAACTAAAAAACATTTATAGACCAATCTAACGGCAAGCCGCGCGTTTCAATTGTCAATCGCACAATCATCGAACCGGTCAATTCTAATTCTTGTCCGGTTTTGGCAAGTTTATATAACCCGTTGGAAAAGAACAATGACAATGTTGCACCGCTGCGGTGTATTTTTGTTATAGCGGCATCGTGAAACCCGTATTGCGATAATTGTTCAAAAATACTATTCATGTTACATTCCTTTTTCAATTAACAGATTAGGTATTTAACTAATCGTTATATCCTCAATTTCACTGAATACATAATTTGAATTAATTTCATTCATAATTTATCATATAATTTTCAAAAAGAGTGAGAGAAGTCGCTAAGTGAGAAATCGACAAAGCGACTTCCTAAATTTGAGTGTGGACAAATACTTAACTTATAATAATATTTGGGATTTTACCTAAGTTCTTTATTTTAACAGCATGGTGATAAAGAATGTCTAAATACAAAGAATCCCCTTTGTGTTCTATTACGAATTTTTCAGGGTTTTCTTCGTTATAAGAAATAATCAAACGTATTCCTTCTATGCCGAAACTTGTCAAGATTTTGTAAATTTTATCAAAGAGCGAATATGTTTTGCAAAGACTTTCCTTGTTTTCGATAGAAAATATGTTGCCATCTATAACACTTAAATAGTCATAACTAAATTCGAAAAAGTTGTCTGTAACCGTGAAATAAAAGTGCGGGTTAAGCGTTTTTATTAATTTTTCGTTGTACCAATCATAATGAAATCTGCATCCCAAATTATTATCGAGAGTGAATTTTACTAAATTTTCGGCTAACGATACCATTGTTTGATAATTGACGCCTCTACTTTGTTCGAATGTAAAAAGTACTGTTCGATTCATTTTTACGTAACAACCTCCGTAGTACTTTTTTGGTTTAATTGCGATAAATCCGAAACTATCATAATAATTGTAAAGCCGTAGGCATAATCATCTTTTTCTTCAATAATGTTATTATATAAAATTTCGACATATGAAGAAGTGCCTTTGTTTTTTATTTCAAAATCATCTAACTCGACTTCTTGATTCGCCACCATTAAACAAAACTTTTTCACACCGAAATTAACTACAATGCTTTTATTGCGTTAGCGTTAACTTCGCTCGCGTTGAATATTACACCGAGATTTTTGCTTAAACAATATTCTGTCAATTTATTAGTAAGCAAAACCTTATTTTCATAGTCTATATCATCGAAAATTGAAAAAACAACCGAAGCACTCATAATAACTAATTACCTTCTCAACATACTATTATTAAAACGCTAAACGCAAAAGGACTAAAAAAACATATTTTTTCGCATTAAATATATTTGCGATAATTTTTGCTTCCCCCCTTTACGTTTCAATTGTAACATAGGTTTTACGCCTTGTCAATACCTTTTGAAAAAATTTTTTTAACTGTTCTTTAAGAAAAAGACTTCGGTTAATCATGCCGAAGTCTGTAAAAATTAAATAATTATTTATCTTGATAAGGATTAACGCCGTAAAGTGACTGAACGTTAACTTTGAACTCATTGATTTTTGAAGTCTGTTTAACGTCGAGATCTTCATCGAAATCGGTTATTTTGGATTTCTGCGACCGACTTAATTTTGTCGGGACTTCCACAAAAACTTTTACGTACAAATTACCGCTTCCGTAACGCGAAATAATACCTTTGTTCCTAATAGTAAATTCCTTGCCGCTTTGCGTGCCTTCCGGAATTGCAAGTTCGTAAGGTTTATCAAGAGTAGGAACTTGAACCTTACCGCCCAAGCAAGCCGTTTTATACGATATAGGCAGGTTGACAAATAAGTCAAAACCTTTACGAGTGAATAATTTATGGTCTAAAACCTTGAATTCGATGATTAAGTCGCCGGGTTCGCCGCCGTTCGGGGAAGTATTGCCGTAACCGCGCTTAGTAATATAGCTACCCGTGTCGGCGCCTGCGGGAATGTCGATTTTGAGATTGCAAGTCGCTTGTTTATAGCCCTTTCCGTTACAATCGGTGCATTTATTGGTAATTATTTTGCCCAAACCGCCGCATTTAGGACACGGACTTACGCTAACCGTCCTAAAAAAGCCACCGCCCGACGCTCGCTGAACTTGCCCCGTGCCCTTACAATTGTCGCAAGTAGTGTAGTCGGTGCCGTTTTTCGCACCCGTACCGCGACAAGACGAGCAAGGTTCGTAACGTTTGTAATTTACCTCTTTCGTACAGCCTTTAGCGGCATCCATAAAGGATAAAGTTACCGTTACGCCGAGGTTGTCGCCTTTACGTTTGGCAGAAGTGCGCGAAGTATCGCCCGTAAAACCTTTAAATAAATCTCCGAAAATATCGGTAAAATCGAAATTGCTTGAAAAACCGCCGTTACCGCCCGCGGAAGCAAAAGGATTTTCGAGTTCGTAATCGTATTGAGCACGCTTTTGGGGATCTGAAAGCACTTCGTTGGCTTCGTTAATCTCTTTAAACTTAGCCGCAACAGATTCGTCGTTCGGGTGTAAGTCGGGGTGATATTGCTTGACTAACTTTCTGTATTGAGATTTAATTTCGTCTTGAGTCGCCTTTTTGTCGACGCCTAAGATTTCATAATAATTTTTTGCCATAGTTATACCTTAATTCGGTGACGCAAAATTTGCGCCACCGAAAAATGCTTTTATATTAAATAATTTACAATTGTTAAAAATTATTAGGATTGATGAAACTCGGTATCGCCGTCGGACGAAGGTTGTTCGCCGTTAGGATTTTGACCGTTTTGCGCGGCGGCTTGTTGATAAATTTTAGCAAATACGCCTTGAGCCTCTTGCGATAATCTTTCGCCTGCGGCTTTAATTCTATCGTCGTCGTCGCTATTCAAATCTTCTTTTGCGGTCTTGATAGCTTCTTCGAGTTTGGTTTTATCTTCTTCGGAAACTTTATCGCCGTTTTCGCGGAGTGTTTTTTCAATCGAGAAAATCAAACCGTCGAGTTGGTTTTTATTCTCAACTGCTTCTCTGCGTTTTTTATCTTCGGCTTCGTATTGTTCCGCTTCTTTTACGGCGCGGTCGATATCTTCATCGGAAAGATTGGACGACGACGTAATCGTAATATCGGTAGACTTGTTAGTACCGAGGTCTTTAGCGGAAACGTGAACGATGCCGTTGGCGTCGATATCGAAAGTAACTTCGATTTGAGGTACACCGCGCGGTGCAGGCATAATACCCGTTAAGTCGAAACGACCGAGCGTTTTGTTATCTTTAGCGAACTGTCTTTCGCCTTGTAAAACATGAATGTTAACTTCGGGTTGATTGTCCGCAGCTGTCGAGAATACTTGAGATTTCTTAACGGGGATAGTCGTGTTGCGGTCGATAAGTTTCGTGAACACGCCGCCGAGCGTTTCGATACCGAGCGACAACGGAGTTACGTCGAGCAACAAAACGTCTTTAACTTCGCCCGATAATACGCCGCCTTGGATAGCAGCGCCGATTGCAACGCATTCGTCGGGATTGATTCCCTTGAAAGGTTCCTTTCCGGTAACGCGCCTTACAGTGTCGACGACAGCGGGAATACGAGTCGAACCGCCGACCAAAATAACTTTTTCAAGGTCGCTATATGAAAGACCTGCGTCCTTCATTGCTTTATTCATAGGCTCTATCGTCGCTTGAACCAAATCAGCCGTTAAAGCGTCGAATTTTTGACGAGTTAAAGTTTCGTCTATGTGCTTTGACTCGCTGCCGACCGCCGTAATAAACGGAATGTTGATGTTTGTTGAAGTAAGGGTTGAAAGTTCGATTTTAGCCTTTTCAGCAGCTTCTTTAAGTCTTTGCATTGCAAGTTTATCGCCCGATAAATCAATACCTTCTTTAGACTTAAATTGTGCAACTAGGTAGTCGATAATCTTCTTGTCGAAATCGTCGCCGCCGAGCATGCAGTTGCCGTTCGTTGCCAAAACTTCGAATACGCCGTCGCCGATATCCATAATGGAAACGTCGAAAGTGCCACCGCCGAGGTCGTAAATGATAACTTTGTGAGAGGATTTATCCTTATCGAGACCATATGCGAGAGCAGCCGCGGTAGGTTCGTTGATAACACGCAAAACATTTAAGCCTGCAATCTTACCGGCGTCCTTAGTCGCCTGACGTTGACTGTCCGAGAAATACGCGGGACATGTAATAACCGCGTCTTTTACGGGTTCGCCGATATACGCTTCCGCATCTTTCTTTAATTTAGAAAGAATCATCGAAGAAATTTCTTGCGGACTGTATTTTTTATCGTCAATCGATACCTTGTAATCGGAACCCATATGACGTTTGATTGAAATAACTGTTCTGTCGGGATTTGCAACGGCTTGACGTTTTGCAATTTGACCGACTAACCTTTCGCCGTCTTTTTTAAAACCTACTACGGAAGGAGTAGTTCTCGAACCTTCGGAGTTCGCTATAACGACGGGTTCGTTACCTTCCATAACCGCTACGCACGAGTTTGTCGTACCTAAATCTATACCTATAACTTTTGCCATAATTTTTTATCTCCTTTTTAAAATTGAATTCTATAATATTTTTAATTATTGTCTTTTAAAATTAATTGTTTTGCGTTACTACTACTTGGCAGTAACGTATCATCTTTCCGTCCGATCTGTACCCTTTTTTAAAGACGGTTTTTACAATATTCGCGTCTTCGCCGTCAGCGCAAGGAACGGTGTGAATCGCTTCGGAAGTTTCGGGGTTAAAGACTTCGCCGACAGGGTTTATTTCTTCAACGCCAAGCGCCGCGAGCGTATCGCTGAATTGCCTTTCTATAAGCATAACACCTTCTCTAGTTTTTTCGTCCATTTCCATCGATAAAGCACGCGCTATGCTATCGCCTATAACAAGTATCGAAGTAATCGTGTCTTTTTTGCCGTCGAAATAAGCGTTCTTTCTCGTATCTGCGTTGCGTTTTTTGAAATTTTCGAATTCCGCAACAGAGCGGTACCATTTGTCTTTATTGGAAAGGGCTTCGTCATTCGCCTCTTTTAACGCTTTGTTCGCCGCGTTCAACTCTTTAACGAGTTCTTCGTTGGATTCCAAAACTTCTTTTAAAATATTTTTCGCTTCGTCTAAAGAAAGTGCGTCCACGTCGAGTTTAGGTTCTTCTTTCAATTCTTCGGAAGAAACTTCTTCGTTTAAATTTGTTTTCGACGAATTTTCTTCTTGCTGTAAATTTATATTATCTTCATTATTCATTGTTATCACCTTTTAGTCAAAATCGTTTCTAAAAATTGCCCTACGTTTTCAAGAACGGCAACGACCTTTTTATAATCCATTCTTGTAGGACCGATTACGCCGTAAGTTCCGATCTCCGTACCGTTAGCCGTATAAGTCGCCGTTACCAAGGAACAGTCTTCGGGGATTTCTTCATAGCCGTCGGCGCCGATTTTTACGTTAACTTTTACGCCCTTATTGCCCGAAAGCAAATTGAAAACTTTATCCTTTTTCGTAACCACCGACATAAATTGACGTATTCTGTCAACGTCGGCGTATTCGGGATGTGCAAGAATTTTATCTTCCCCTTCCATAACGACTTCTTCGCGAGCCGAAACGTAACTTTTTAAAGCATCGATAACGGCTAAGAAAACGGCTTTGTATCCTTTAAAGGCGTCGTCGATTACAAGCGAATTGTCGCAGACTTCCTTGAAAGTCTTGCCGACAAAAAACTGACCTAAAAGATTGTTTGCGTTTTCCAAACTGTCGTCGGGTAAATCGTCGGGAACGGAAATTACGTTGTCTTTTAATAATTTATTGTCGGTAACGATTACCAACAGAGCCCCGTCGGATTTAAAGCGGAAAAGTTTTATGTTTCTTATTACCTCACCCATATCATGCGAAGTTATCGCAAGCGACGTATATTCGGTAAGTTCCGAAATAACTTTCGCCGTGTTTTTGACGATTGCTTCGATGTCGTTGGTTTTTTCAACGAAAAGTTTTTCGATATAATCGAGATCGTCGTTAGTAAGCTGCTCCTTAACCATAAGTTCGCTAACGTACAGTTTATAGGCGGCTTTTGAAGGAACACGCCCTGCCGAAGTATGCGGTTGATATAAATAACCTAATTCTTCTAAGGCGGCAAGTTCGCTTCTTACCGTTGCCGAACTTATCGTAGTAAGATATTTTTCGGTAATGCTGCGCGACGACACCGGCGTTGCCGTTTCGATATAGTCGTCAACGACAATTTGAAGTATTTTCTTTTTTCTGTCGGAAAGTTCCATCGTTTGGCAAACTCCTTAAAAGAGTGTTAGCACTCAAAAAGCCTGACTGCTAAAATCTGTGAACATTTTACTACTATTATGTGCCGTTGTCAATAGTTTTTAACCGTTTTTTTACTAAAAGTGGAAAATTTTTAAATATTTTCACCCTTTTTACTTTAAAATAAAAAAAATAGGCTTTTTAAATCGAAAAAGTCTTTAAAAAATACGCGCGCAACATTATGATAGTTAATTTTTAAGCCGACGGCAACTTAAAAAACCCTTCGAAAACGGCGAAGGGTTTAAATAATTTTTTGATGTTAAAATTGTAGCGGATTTGAATTTTCGTAAAGAGTAAAACGGAATTGCAAATCGCCGCTACTAAGAGTGTCCGACAAATAAGATTTTTTCCAATTATCGAGTTTATCGAGATTTTCGAAAAACACTGTCGCCTCGCCGTCGGCGTAGACTTCGGTGATGTATGCTTTTTTACAATAAGGAAGCATCGTTTTGTAAAACATTCCTCCGCCGATAACGAAAATATCGTCGATAGGGTAGTTACGTAAGGTTAAAAACAATTCGTCTAAAGTGTTAACGACCGTTAAATCGTCTCTTACGACACCTTTAGGCGCAAGAACGACGTTTTGTCGGTTTTTAAGCGGCTTTTGGTCGGGCAACGAAAGTAAAGTGTTATACCCCATACAAACGACTTTATTCGCTGTGGTCGTACGGAAAAACTTCATATCCTCGGGAATTGAAAACAGCAAGCCGTTGTTTTTGCCTATACCCCAATTTTTGTCGACTGCAACGATTAAATTCATTATATAGCCACCTCTAATTTTTCGGTTAGCGGCGTGGATTTATAATCGGCGAGTTCGAAATCTTCGACTTTGAAATCGTAAAAGTCCTTAACGTCGCGCTTTATAACGAGTTTTGGCGCGTCGTATTGGGGATTTAGAAACATCTTTTCTAAAGTGGGGACGTGTCTGTCGTATATGTGTGCGTCGGCTATTACGTGAACCAATTCACCTACCTCTAAACCCGAAACTTTAGCAAACATCATTAAAAGCACGGCATATTGAACAACGTTCCAATTGTTCGCGACAACCATATCGTTCGAACGCTGGTTTAAAATTCCGTTTAGTTTATTGCCCGTCACGTTGAAAGTCATCGAATAGGCGCAAGGATAAAGATGCATTTCGCTTAAATCGGCAAAGTTATATATGTTAGTCATAATGCGACGAGAAGACGGGTTGTGTTTTAAATCGTACAATACCCTGTCGACTTGGTCGAAATCGCCCTCTTTATAGTGATGCTTTACGGAAAGTTGATAGCCGTACGCTTTTCCTATCGAACCGTTTTCGTCAGCCCAACTGTCCCAAATATGGCTCGATAAATCATTTACGTTGTTTGACTTTTTTTGCCAAATCCATAAGAGTTCGTCTATGCAAGACTTGAAAAAGGTCTTACGTATGGTCAAAATGGGAAATTCCTTTTGTAAATCGTATCTATTGACGATACAAAATTTTTTAAAGGTGTGCGCAGGCGTGCCGTCTGCCCAATGAGGGCGAACTTTTTGTTCTGTATCGGAAACGCCGCTGTTTAATATATCTTTACAGTTTTGTATAAAAATTTTATCTGCGTAACTCATTTTTAGTTCCTCATTATTTATGTTAAAAAGCGTCTTTTTGTTTTATCGAAAATTTGCGTGCAATAATTTTAGACCTTAATCCGTAAGGCGTTATTTCGGAAAAGAAAGCAACGACCTTATTATAAAATCCCGGAATACAACGGCGCTTATTCTTTTTAAGTGCCTTTAAGGCTTTTTTTACTACGTATTCGGGCGGTTTAGACGAAAGTTTTCCCGTAAGCCCCTGCTTTTTAATATCTTCGACTATGTCGGGACGAGTCGGCACCGAACCAGGCAACAAAGTAGTAAACTTTACGTTTTTATTTTTATATTCATAGCGCAACGCGTCGAAAAAATTAATAAGCGCCGCTTTGGTTGCGGAATATAAAGCAAAATAAGGCATCGGCGTTAAACCGCACATCGACGATACGGTTAAAACTTCGAGATTACCTTTTCTGTTATCTAAAACGAATTTAGTAAAACTGACTGCGGCTTCGAAGTTTACGCGAAGTTGAAACAAGGCTTTCTCACTAGTGTAATTTTCAAAAGCCATTTGAGTATCTACGCCGGCAACGTTAATAAGCCGCTTAATATCAAGATCAAGTTTTTTAATTTCGGAAAAAGTGCATTCACGGCTTATTTCGCTTGATAAATCGCAAGTGAAAGTCTTTACGTCAACGTTTGCGTTTAGGGTTAAAAGTTGAGTTTTAAGTGCAGAAAGTTTATCTAAACTTCTTCCGATTAAAATCAAATTTTCTCCGTTTAATATCGACTGTCGACAAAACTCGCTGCCAATGCCGCCGGTTGCGCCGGTAATAATTACGTATCTCATAATTTATCCTAAAATAACTGATATAATCAACGATTTTGAAGATTTTTACGTTAAACGACAAACGATTTTAAATAGTCTTTGTCTTCACGTAAATCGTCTAAAACTTTCTTTTCGATGCGACTTACGTAAGAGCGTGAAATTTTCAAAAGCGACGCGACTTCCCTTTGCGGAAGCGGTACGCCGTTTTTTAAACCGTACCTTAAAACGATGATTTTAAACTCACGCTCGGTAAGTTTGTTTTTAAGGTATTTGATAAGTGCTTTTTGAGTAGTTTTTCTTTCTACTTTTTCGATAACCGATTCGTCGCCGTCTGCGATTAAATCCATAAAAGTAAGCTCATTGCCGTCCTTGTCGGTCCCGACTATATCCGAAATCGAAACATCCCCTTGCCTTTTTTTATTGGAGCGAAGAAGCATCAAAATTTCGTTTTCGATACAACGCGCCGTGTAAGTAGCAAGTTGAGTTCCTTTAGACGGTTCAAAAGTAGAAATTGCTTTTACGAGGCCAACGGTTCCTACCGAAATAAGGTCGTCCATATCTTCCGAACCGTGGTACTTTTTTGCAATATGAGCAACAAGCCTAAGATTGTGGCTTATAAGTAATTCTTTTGCTTTTTCACTGCCGTTTTTGTATTCGTTTAACAAGTTTAATTCTTCTTCCTTAGAAAGCGGCTTGGGAAAACTGTCGCCCGAAAAGTAGGAGCAAAAGAAGATGCATTTGCTTAAAATAAAAGCAATAAAATCAAAAAACATAAATTAACCTCTATGGGTTAAAATATGTTTTATCGCCTTGCGATATTCATTTGCGTAAAATATCGCCTTTCGACAACTTAACGTCGGTTTTTAAAAATAGTTTTTGTTGGACAAGCTTTGCGTCCGTTACGGACTCACCGTTTTCGTCACGTAAATCTTCCACGGTAATTACTTTATTAAAACTTTCCGTCGGTGATAAAACTTCGAGTTTATCGCCGAGGAAAAATCTGTTTCGCATCTCGATTTCGGCAACTTTATTTTCTTCGTCGTAAGAACAAACTACCGCAATAAAGGTTTTGTCTCCGACCGATTGAGAATCGTTATAATTAACCGTACTCGAGTTTTTGTCAAGCATATACGCCGTCGTAAAAGCACGATGGTTGGTTTTTAAAATTTCAGTCTCGAACAAAGCATTTTTATTATAATCGGAGCCGACCTTTTCAAACTCGTCTATCGCGCGACGGTAAGCGTTTATAACGGTTGCGACGTAATATTCGCTTTTCATTCTACCTTCGATTTTCAGCGAAGATATACCCGCGTCGAACATTTTATCGAGGTAAGAAATCATATTAAGGTCTTTACTGTTCAAAACGTAAGTGCCTTTTTCATCTTCCGTTATATCGTAATACTCGCCGTTAGAATTCTTTTCGCGTAAGGAATAATTCCACCTACACGCCTGTACGCATTCGCCGCGGTTTGACGAACGGTTTGCAAAATAGTCGGAAAGCAAACATCTTCCGCTATAGGAAATGCACATCGCGCCGTGAACGAATGTTTCGATTTCTACGTTATCGGGAAGATAATCGCGGATTTCGCGAATATCGCTTAAGCTTAATTCCCTTGCCAAAATAATGCGTTCGGCGCCTAAATCCGCCCAAAATTTAGCGGAATATTTGTTAAGCGTATTTGCTTGCGTCGAAACGTGGACGGGAAGTTTAGGCGCTACTTTTAAAGAAAGGTTTATAATGCCCGGATCGGAAACGATAACCGCGTCAACGTTTATGCTTTCAAGAAATTTAAGATAAGTTTCGATATAATTGAAATCTGCGTTTTTAGCGAAAATATTTACCGTAACGTAAACTTTCTTATTTTGCGCGTGCGCTGTTTTTACGGCAAGTTTCAACTGATCTTCGTCGAAATTGTCGGAAAACGACCGTAATGAAAAGTTTTTACCGCCGAGATAAACGGCATCGGCACCGAAATATAACGCCGTATTAAGCTTAGATAAATTGCCCGCAGGCGCTAAAAGTTCAAAATTCTTCATTTTTTGTACGCGACCAAAATTCCGTCGCCCTTTTCGTGGATTGTGCAAATGTAATTTTCGTTAGAAATCATTTTATCTAAAAAAGCGCGCATATTCCTGACAATCGTATTGTCGCGATGGGAAAATTTTACGTCGCCGTCGATAAAACCGCGAAACAAAACGTTATCGGCGAACAAAACGCCGCCGTGCGATAAAATGCGGTCTATGTCGGGCAAATAGTCGTAATACCTTGCCTTTGCGCCGTCGAGAAATATAAAATCGTAAGGACCTTCTAAAAATCTTATAATGTCACCCGCGTCGCCGAGATATTGACGAACTCTGTCGTCAAAGCCGAAATTCTTAAAATTTTCAGTCGCCATTAAATAACTGTCCTCGTCCTTTTCGATAGTCGTCAAGAACATTTCGGGGCAAGTAAACAACATTGCTGAGCCGCTTACCCCCACCGCAGTGCCGATTTCAAGAACTTTTTTAGGTTTGGCAACGGCTACGGCAAGAATAAGTTCGTTTAAGGTTTCATAAAGCGCAGTGGGAATACCTTCCGCGCGATATTTTTTAGATAACGCCAAAACGCGCGCGTCGACGTTCGGAACTATTTTTTCTGAAAACTTCATTATACTTCTGTAATGACGGGTAAAATCATAGGGTTATTTTTAGTCTTTTTCATTACGTAATTTCTTATTGAAGAACGGATTTTATGTTTAACCTCTCTCGTATCGCCCAAAGCCTTCATATCGAAACTTTGAACGCTTCTTAAAACTATATCTTTGATTGCGTCGGTTTGTTCGTCTGAAAGTACGACGCCTTTGGAAATTACGTCGGGTTTTTGTAAAAGTTCGCCGCTTTCCGAGGAAATACAGCAAAGCGCGATAATTAATCCGTCCTCCGCCAAATGCAATCTGTCGCGAACGTAAGTAGTTGAATCGTCTATTTGCAAACCGTCGACAAAGCGAGAACCCGCATGGAATTTATCGCCGAAACGCATTGTTTTTTCGGTCAGCAAAACAGTGTCGCCGATATCGGGTATGAGCATTTGATAATCCTTCATGCCGAGTTCTTTGGTTAGATTTACGTGCTTTTTAAGGTGACGGAATTCGCCGTGAACGGGAATAAAAAACTTAGGTTTAAGCAACGAATGCATTATTTTAAGTTCTTCTTGACAAGCGTGCCCCGAAACGTGAATATTGAAAATAGATTCGTAAACGACTTCGGCACCCTTTCTGTAAAGATTGTTGATAACGTCGAAAATGGATTTTTCGTTTCCCGGAATGGGACTTGCCGATATTATAATCGTGTCGTTTTTGCCGATAGTGACTTGAGGATAATCGTCGCCTGCCATTCTCGTAAGAACGCTCATCGGCTCCCCTTGCGTACCCGTCGAAATGATTACGAGGTCTTTATCGGGGATATTTTTGATTTTATCGATGTCGACCAAAATACCTTCGGGGATTTCGAGTTCGCCTATGCTTGCGGCGGCTTCGGCGACCTTAATCATACTACGCCCCGATAAAGCGACTTTACGCTTGTTTTTTTCGGCAATTTTGAATATTTGCTGTATTCTGTTAACGTTTGAAGAAAACGTAGCGATGATGATACGTTTTTTAGCGTTAGTTTCGAAAAGCCTTTCCAAAGTTTCGGAAACGACTCTTTCGCTCATCGTATACCCGGGACGTTCGACGTTCGTGGATTCGCACAATAAAAGCAAAACGCCTTTTTTTCCGATTTCCGAAAGACGCGAAAAATCCATCATTTCGCCGTTCGGCGAAGTCATATCGATTTTGAAATCGCCCGAATGAACGACAACACCGACGGGCGTAGTTATCGCAAGTGCGCACGCACCCGAAATTGAATGGTTTACGTTGACGAATTCAACTGAAAAACAGCCGAGATTGATTTTTTCACGCGTTTTGACGCGTTTTAATTTGTAATTGCTTAGTTTAAACTCTTTTAATTTTGTTTCGAGTAGCGCGAGCGTCATTTTAGTCCCGTAAACGGGGACGTTTAGTTCGCGCAAAAGATAAGGAACGGCGCCGATATGGTCCTCGTGACCGTGGGTTAAAACGACGCCCTTTATCTTGTCTTTATTTTCTTGAAGGTAGGTCGTATCGGGAATGACAAGGTCAATCCCAGGCATATCTTGCGTCGGAAAAGTAAGCCCCGCATCGACAACGATAATATCCTTACCGAACTCGAGCGCAGTCATATTTTTACCGATTTCGCCTACCCCGCCGAGAAAACGTATCTTTAATGTTTTGTTATTTTTCATTTAAATTCCTTTAATTGAGATAGTCGTTGAGGTTTTCTTGGATTTTTTGTTTAAGTTCAAGGTATTTTTCAAGTTTCTTCTTTTCGTTCTCAACTAAATCCTTAGGAGCTTTATTGATAAACCCGGGGTTATTGAGTTTAGAATTAGCGCGAGTAATTTCTTCCTCGGTTTTACATAGTTCTTGTTTAAGTCTTGCGATTTCGAGGTCGATATCTACAAGTTCGCCAAGCGGAATGTAAAGTTCGAAACCGTCCAAAACTTGCGTTACGACTTTTTCCGTTAATTCGCCTTTGTCGCCTATTACGGTAATTGCTTCGACGCCCGCCAATTTACGAATTAAATCGCCGCAATCGGAAAGCAGTTTCTTGTTTTCGGTTATAACGAACAAATCGACCTTTTTGGAAGGCGCGGCACCCGTTTTAGATTTAATTTGACGAACGGCTTTGATAATTTCCATAACGGAATTCATCTTGTCAAGGTCTTTTTTATAGTTGCGCTTAGAGTTGAACTTAGGATAATCCGCAACCATAATGCTACCCTTCGACGTAGGAAGATAAGAATAAATTTCTTCGGTAACGAAAGGTATAAACGGATGAAGCAATTTCAAGGTTTCGCCGAGAACGAATATCAAAACCGAAACGGTCTTTTGTTTTTTAACTTCATCGTCGCCGTAAAGGGCGGATTTACAAAGTTCGATATACCAATCGCAGAAATCATACCAAACGAAATCGTGTAAGGTCGTTAAAGCAACGCCTAATTCATACTTGTTCATGTTTACGGTTACTTCGCGGATACACGAATTAAGCCTTGACAAAATCCATTTGTCTTTAAGTTCGGGCTTAATGTCTTCAATGGGAAGAACATCTACGTTTTCGGCGTTCATAAGAACGAATCTCGAAGCATTCCAAACTTTGTTGATAAAGTTACGGGAACTTTCGCATTTTTCCTTGGAAAATCTTATATCGCTACCGGCGGCAACACCCGATACGAGCGAAAAACGCAAAGTATCTGCGCCGTATTCGTCGATAACTTGAATAGGATCGACGCCGTTACCTAAAGACTTACTCATCTTTCTACCTTTATCGTCGCGTACCAAACCGTGGATAACTACGTCTTTAAAGGGAATTCTGCCCATATGTTCGATGCCGCTGAAAATCATCCTCGCTACCCAGAAGAAAATAATATCGTAACCGGTAACGAGTACGTCCGTCGGGTAGAAATATTTTAAATCTTCCGTCATATCGGGATAGCCGAGCGTCGAGAAGGGCCACAAAGCCGAACTGAACCAAGTGTCGAGTACGTCGGGATCTTGATGGAAATGCGTACTACCGCACTTGGTGCATTTTGTAGGTTCGTCCTTTAATACCATCATTTCGCCGCAGTCTTCGCAATAATAAACGGGAATTCTGTGTCCCCACCAAAGTTGACGGGAGATACACCAATCCTTAATGTTTTCCATCCAGTTGTAATAAATCTTCGTAAATCTTTCGGGGACGAAGCGGATAGACTTATTCTTAACGGCGGCAATAGCGGGTTTGGCAAGACCGTCCATTTTAACGAACCATTGTTTTGAAACAATAGGTTCAACCGAAGAATGACAGCGGTAGCAATGTCCTACGTTATGTGCGTGCGGCTCGATTTTAGACAATACGCCGAGTTCCTTTAAGTCGGCAACGATTTGTTTTCTGCATTCGAATCTGTCTAAGCCTTGATACTTACCGGCGTTTTCGTTCATCGTACCGTCGTCGTTCATGACGCGGATAACTTCGAGGTTATGGCGTAAACCGACTTCGAAATCGTTAGGATCGTGTGCAGGCGTGATTTTTACGGCACCCGTACCGAAATCCAAAGCAACGTAATCGTCGGCGACAACGGGAATTTCCCTTCCGACGATGGGTAATATCAAAGTTTTACCGATAAAGGCTTTGAAACGTTTATCCTTGGGATTGACGGCGACCGCTGTATCGCCGAGCATGGTTTCCGGACGAGTAGTCGCAACGGTCAAAACTCCGCTTCCGTCTTTTAAAGGATAATCTAAATGCCAGAAGTTCGACGATTCTTCTTCATACTCGACTTCGGCGTCGGAAAGCGCCGTTTTACACGACGGACACCAATTAATGATTTTAGAACCTTGATAAATTAAGCCCTTGTTGTATAAGTTAACGAAAACTTCTTTTACGGCTTTGGAACAACGATCGTCCATGGTAAACGCCAAACGCGACCAATCGCACGACGAGCCGAGGCATTTTAACTGTTCGACGATTCTGCCGCCGTACTTCTCCTTCCAAGCCCAAGCACGTTGTAAAAAGCCTTCCCTTCCGACTTGTTCTTTGGTAAGACCTTCTTCCTTTTTCATAAGTTCGACGATTTTAACTTCGGTAGCAATCGAAGCGTGGTCGGTACCCGGGAGCCATAAAGTTTCGTATCCTTGCATACGTTTAAACCTTACGATAGTATCTTGCAAAGTTTCGTCAAGGGCGTGCCCTATATGTAATTGCCCCGTAATGTTCGGCGGAGGTATAACGACGGTGAACGGAACTTTATCAGGGTTTACCTTTGCTTCGAAATAGCCGTTTTCTTCCCACGACTTGTAAATTTGTTTTTCAAATTCGTTTGGGTTATAAGTCTTTTGCATGTCCATTGTAAATTCTTCCTAAAATTATTTTATATACCATACTATTATATAGTAACTTCAGAATATTGTCAAACTTCCTTTAGCAAAATAGTAAAATATCGTCGCACATTTTTTATTGTCAACAAAGATAATTTTGTCATAAAATGTTTATTGACGAATTATTTTGGAGGTTTATGAAAAAATTATTGGCGTTTACGCTGACCTTTTTTATGATTATCCCCTTTACAGGGTGTAAAAAAGAGAGCGAAATTACAAAAGTCCGAGTAAACGAAGTTACCCATTCGATATTTTACGCACCGTTTTACGTTGCGATCGAAGGCGGCTTTTTCCAAGACGAAGGTTTAGAGATTGATCTTACGAACGGCGGTGGTTCGGACGCGTCTATGACGGCTTTATTGTCGGGGAGTTGCGACATCGCCCTATTAGGTCCGGAAACGGGAATATACACAGCCCTCGGTAAAGCTAAAGACTTACCCGTTATTTTTGCTCAACTGACAAAGCGCGACGGCTCGTTTTTGATGTCGAGAACAAACGAAAAAGATTTTAAGTGGTCCGACCTTAAAAACAAAGAAATTATTGCGGGAAGACGCGGCGGAAGCCCGGCAATGTCATTAGAATACGCTCTTAATAAAAACAAACTTTACGACGGCGAAAACGTAACACTCAACTACGACGTTCAGTTTAATCTTACCGCGGCGGCGTTTATAGCCGGAACGGGTGATTACGTAACGATGTTCGAACCGACCGCTTCCGAATACGAGCGACAAGGCAAAGCCTACGTCGTCGCAAGCGTCGGGCAAGAATCGGGAGAAGTACCTTTTACTTGTTTTATGACTAAAAAAAGTTTTTACGAAAATCAGTCGGAAATAGTCAAAAAATTCACAACGGCGATGTTTAAAGCCATAAAATATATTAGGGAAACGGATAGCGGAAAAATTGCCGAACTAATTACAAATTCCTTTCCCGCGACAGAATTACAGTCGATTACAGACTCGATAAATTCCTATATCGAAATCGACGCATGGCAAAATGATCTTATGATGAAACAAGAGGCCTTCGACAGACTTCAAACAATAATGGAAAACGCAGGAGAACTTGAACAACGGGTAAACTTTAACGACCTTGTTGATAACAAAATCACGGAAGATATTTATAAAACGATCTTCGGATAAACTTCGAGCCTGCCGTATATTTTCGGCAGGCTCTTTTGAGGTAAAAATGAAACAATTTGTAAAACTTGAAAACCTATCTTTAACTTACCATAGCAAAAAAAGCGAAACTCTTGCGGTTAGTAATCTCAGTTTCTATATCGAAAAAAAACAATTCGTAGCGATAATCGGTCCGTCGGGATGCGGTAAAACGAGTATACTTTCACTTATTGCGGGGCTAATAGATAAGTCGAGCGGTAAAATTACCGTAAACGGCAAGGAAATTACAAAAACAGACCGTATGATAGGCTATATGCTTCAAAAAGACCAACTGTTCCCGTGGCTTACCATTGAAAAGAACGTACTTCTTCCCCTATCGATTAAAAAAATAAAGTCAAAGGAAAACGTTGATTATGCCTTGAATCTATTAAAAAAATACGGACTTTACGAGTTTAAAAATCATTACCCCGACCAATTATCGGGCGGCATGCGACAACGCGCCGCTTTGATAAGAACTTTAACCCCGAAGCCGGAACTTTTATTGCTTGACGAACCTTTTTCCGCGCTCGATTATCAAACGCGAATCGGCGTTTGCGACGACGTCTACCGAATGATTAAATCGGAAGGAAAAACGGCGCTACTCGTAACACACGATATATCGGAAGCGATTTCTTTGGCAGATAAAATTATCGTGCTTTCAAAACGACCTGCAAGCGTAAAAAATATATATCACACCGACTTTGACAAAAACTTGTCGCCTTTAAAACGCAGAGAAGATAAAAACTTTTCCGCTTGGTTTGAAAAATTATGGAAGGAATTGAACGTATGAAAAAAAATTATATTGCTTATACACAAGAGCACCTTTCCTATTTGAAAAAACTTAATCGCAAACGTGTTACAATCCTTATAACGCAAATTTTGATACTCGCATTATGCCTTTTATTATGGGAAGTTTTAACATACTTCAATATCGTTGACAGTTTTTTGTTCAGTAGTCCCTCACGAATACTGAAAACCACCGAAAACCTTTATATCGACGGAGAACTTTTCATTCATATAGGCACTACGCTATACGAAACCCTTATAGGCTTCGCAATAGCGTCGCTTACGGGTATATTTGTAGCGATTATTTTTTGGTGGTCGGACTTTTTAAGAAAGGTTTTCGAACCTTACGTGGTAGTTTTAAACAGTTTGCCTAAAATCGCGCTCGGTCCGTTAATCATAATTTGGTTCGGCGCCGGCACGAAAGCGATAATTTTTATGACTTTTTTAGTTACGGTCATCGTTACCGTAATCAATATGTATGCGGGATTTATCGAAATTGACCAAGACAAGATTAATCTACTTAAATCGATGGGTGCCAACAAAGCAAAGATATTTCTTTACCTTGTAATGCCGTCAAGTATACCTTCACTTATATCGACGTTAAAAATCAACGTCGGAATGAGTTGGATCGGCTCTATTATGGGCGAATATCTCGTTTCGCGCCAAGGTATAGGGTATCTTATCGTCTACGGCGGGCAAGTTTTCAAACTCGACCTTGTAATGACGGGGACGGTAATATTGTGCTTACTTGCCGCTTTGATGTATTTTTCGGTCGCCGCTTTCGAAAAAAGAATAACTCGACGCCAAAAATAATTATCGAAAGTATTCCGATAACGCCGATTAAGGGGTAAATTTTGCCGACTATGTCGTAAAAACCGAGTCGCGAAACCAAAAAGCACGCCGACGGCAACAGAATTTTGCCTATCGTCCCGAATTTTAGATCGGTAAACAAATTATAAATACAATAATACACGCTTGTCAATGAAGTTATTATCCCTACAAATAAAACTAAAATATAGTATAAATAAAGAGATTTTCTGTTCGCTAAAATTTGCAAAATCGGTAAATCGCTTGAAATCGCCACAACGTCGCAACCGTTAAGACAAAGCGAAAAGGCATAAATTAAAGAAGATATAACGACGGCAGCGAAAAACGCCGATACGAAGCACACGCGTTTACTTTCGCCTCTTCCCAACCGAGAAATTAAAGGCGCGGTAAGTGTTAAGTTTAGTCCGCAATAGGTTAAAAGCGCGCTCGGCTGAACCAAACCGTTTTTTATCGCAACTTTGTCGTTCGATAAAAAAACTATAACTATCGCCGAAGCAACTATAAACGGCACGAGTATAAGATTAAGGCGTTTTATTCCCTTCACACCGCTAATTAAAATTATATTTATAAAGATAAGTGCCGCTACCGAAAATATCGGAAGTCCTTCGATATTATTAAAAATCTCATAGGACAAGGAATCGGCGGCAGCAAGCATAGAAGATGCGACGATAAAATTGCCCAAATAAAAAAAGCAACCAAAAACTAAATAACAATTACAATTATTTTCGACGTCCGCCGCAAGTAAAAACGAGAATGCTAAAAATAGAATTAAAAATATTATTAAAGTCACGAGCAAAGAATCTTGTCCGTAAAAAAAAGCAGTTAATTCCTTACCGCTTAAAAAGCCGGCACCGAGCATAGCGCCTATTACGACAAATGATATTTTAATTGATTTTAATAATATTTTCACGTTTTCATTATATAAAAGTCAACAGAATTTTATACCGTCAAAAGAATTTACGAAGTTCGTAAAACATTATAAAATCTCTCTAATTATGCCTGATTTTACAAATTTTTATGTGCAGCAAAATTAAATATTAAAACGGTCGCAGTAATAACAGCGACCGCAATTTTTATATAAAAGACTTTTCGATTTTTATCACTGCGTAAGTGTTTTCAAAATTGTCGGAAATAAGTTTTTCAAGTTTTTCCTTAATAACGTTATCGCCAATTTTTATATCGTGCGGAACGACGGCATCGAAAATATAATTGACGTGAGTCGGACCTTCAACCATTCTAAAATCGTGCACGGTAATCCTTTCGTCTAACTGTTTCACAAGCGCGGCAACGGCGACGCGGGCTTTTGTAACGTTTTCATCGTTGGTACAAATCGGATCCAAATGTATTATCGACACGGCGCCGAAAGCCTCGTCGAGTTCCTTCATGGCGTTATCGATAACGTCGTGCAAATGATATATATCGTCGTCACCGGAAACTTCGGCATGCAGTGAAATCATAAATTTTCCGGGTCCGTAATCGTGCACAACTAAGTCGTGCACGCCTACGATTTCGTTATGTTTTAAAACCATTCCGTAAATCTTATTTACAATTTCCACGTCGGGGCGCTTACCGAGTAAATCGCCTATCGTGTCTTTAACGGACATAATTCCGGAATAGGTAATAAATACTGAAACCAACGCGCCGCACCAACCGTCAAGGTTAACGCCGGTAAACTTATAAACCAAAGCACAAATAAGTACGACCGAAGTAGAAATTACGTCGGTTAAACTATCGGTACCGACAGCCTTCATCGTTTGCGAATTAATTTTTTTACCGTAATAGCGGTTGTAAACTATCATATAAATCTTAACTAAAATAGTTACGCCGATGATAATTATTGCCGTAAAATCGGAAAACGCGTTAATATCGGGCTTCTTCGAGTAAATAAGATTTTCTATAGAATCGCGAAAAGTCGTTATTCCAACGATAACTATAATAATCGCAACGACAAGCCCCGTAACGTACTCGATGCGTCCGTTTCCGAACGGTCTGTTGTCGGAAGCCTTTTTTGCCGCAAATTTAAAACCTAATAGCGACAAAAGCGAAGATCCCGCATCGGACAAGTTGTTATATGAGTCCGCCAGCACGGAAATTGCTCCCGTCGCGATCCCTACAATAAATTTAACGACGAACAATAAAACGTTTAAAACAATACCTAAAATACTGCAAAGTATTCCGTATGCGCGACGAGTTATCGGATCCGCGTAATTTTTAGGATTTTTTATAAAAATTTTAGATAATAAAGTTACCATAGTATATATAATGCAGTGCGCGCAAAGATTATTTGCGCGCACAAAAGGTTAAATTTATTTAAATTACCGATTAGCAAGTATAATCAGTCTTTTTCTTGGGAGCGTTTTCGAGTTCTTTGCGTTTTTCTTCGTAACCTTGTCTACCGAACATAGCATACGTAGCGTTTTTGCCTTCTTCGACGCCCGGTTGATTGTAAGTGTCGATACCGAGCATTTCGCCCGCATAAGCGGTGGCGAGTTCGAGCATAAACATAAGCTCGCCCAAAGTAAACTCGTTAATTTCGGGTAAATAAATCGTGTTATTAAGTCTGTTTTTACGGCATAAAGCGTACTCGGTAGCCTTCATTTCCGTTAAAATAAGTTCGCTCATCGTATGTCCGCACAAGAAGTTAACGTTGGGGAATTCTTCGCAACCGTCGGGAATAACGACTTCACTACGATAATTGTCAACCGCAAGGAAAGTTACTATTTTATCGAAAGGACCTTCGGTATAAAGTTGAACTTGACTGTGTTGGTCGGTAACACCTAAAGATTTTACGGGTGTTTGACCTGTAAACGCGGGACTACCGTCCTTTTTAACGGCTTTACCTAAACTTTCAGCCCAAAGTTGGCAATACCAATCCGCCATAAATCTTAAACCGTCGGCGTAAGGCATCATAACGGAAATGTTTTTACCCTTGTTGAAAGCGATATATTGCAATACGGCAAACGCCATAGCGGGATTCTTTTTATAGTCGGGCTTCGAGCAAAGTTTATCCATATAAGCGGCGCCTTTAAGCATCGCTTTAATGTTAATACCCAAAACCGCAGCGGGTAAAAGTCCCACAGGGCAAAGTTCGGAGAATCTTCCGCCTACGCCGTCGGGAATATAGAAAGTCTTTAAGCCTTCCTTTTTAGCGATTTTTATAAGGTTTCCGCTGTTTGCGGACGTAGTCGCTATCATATGGTTTTTAGCGTCGTCGCCGAAACATTCTTTAAGCATGTTCCAAATGATGAGATACTGCGACATGGTTTCGCTTGTAGAACCACTCTTAGTGATGACGTTAAACATAGTCTTTTCCGGTTCGATAACGTCGAAAAGAGCGCTCATTCTTTCGGGATCCACGTTATCCTCAACATAGAATTTAGGACCGCCGCGTCTTCTTTCGTTTAAATCGTTGTAATGAAGATGCTTTAACGCTTGGAAAGCGGCAATAGGACCTAAAGCGCTTCCGCCGATACCTAAAACGACGAAATATTTAAAGTTCTTTCTTACTTCTTTTGCCGTTTGAAGAATGTCTTCGACGACTTCCGTTTGATTGTAAGGAAGTTCGCTCCAGCCCATCATGCCTTTGCCGCGGTTTTCTTGAACGGTCGAAAACGCGTTTTTGCAAAGTTCGGCGGAATTTTTAAGTTCCGCTAAAGTAATGCCTTCTTTTTCACCGACGAATTCGCTCATCATATTGTTGTAATCGAATCTTAAGCGTAAATCTTCGTTGGTTTTTCTTTGAGTTGCCATAGTATATTAACCTCTCTTTACTAAATTTCTTATATATTGAAGGGATTCGGCGATTTCGTCAATCGTTTTGTAACTGTCCTTATAAACTTCTATTATCAAAGCGCCGCCAAAATTCGCCTTATACAGCTCCCCTATTAATTTTTCAAAATCAAACAGCCCCTTACCGGGTAATAAAATTTTACCGTCTTGGTCGTAGTCGGAAATATGTACCGTATTTAACCTATCCGACATTTCGGTTAAATATTCCGTGTAATCGTACCCCGATAGCCTTGCCTGTTTAATATCTAAGCAAGTACGAAGTTTGGGCGAAAACTTTTTAAGATTATTAAAATAACCCGCTTCGCTATACATAGCCCATTGAACGTTTTCAAGACAAACGTCCACGCCGTAATCTTTAGCAATATCTATAAGGGCGTTGAAACGCTCTCCCGTTTCTTCGTAGTTAGAATAATTAGCGCGTTTTATTCTTATTCTGCCGTGAAATGTATTGTTTTTAGCGCCGAGAATTTTCGCGCAATTAAGAACGTCTTTAAAAATGTTAATCGCGTCGCCGTAAGATCTTTCGTGTTTCGAAAAAAGTTCGGGCTCGTAATGAGTGTTTATCGAATGAACGGAATGGACTTTTAAATTTCCGAGTCGAGATTTTAATAGTTTGGCAAAATCTTCTTTATATTCGCAAAAGGACTCTAAAAAAATTTCGACGACTTCGGCGCCGATTGAATCGAGCAAAGGTAAAGCGTCTTCGTTATACTCCCGTAAAAACAATGACGCAGTAGAAACACCGACGTTCATAAAAACTCCTAAAATTGTTGATTGTATCTTGTATTTTTAATATTTTTACGTTAAAACCGACGTGGCTCGAGCTGCCCCTTATGAGCAGCCCGAAGTAATTATCGAATTTTAAAATCTATAATTAAACTTTTTGTCTAACGACAAAAACTTTACAAATTTTTTAATTTGAAACGCTGAGAAGTTGTAAACCTTGCAAGCAAGGAATCGACTTCTTACATCGCAAATTATCTGATAACGGGATCGATTAAACCGATATTTCCGTCGTCACGCAAATATAAGACTTTAGTTTTCTCATTGTCTTTATCATAGAAAACGAAGAAACTGTGCCCCGTAAGTTCGAATTCTTCAATCGCCTCGTCCAAAGACATAGGCGTAAGTTCAAACTTTTTAGTCTTAACGAGTTTAAAGTCGTTATCTTCTAACGCTTCGAAAATTCTATCTTTTTGATATGCGCCGCTGCGAAGTTTCGATTCGAGTTTAGAGCGGTATTTATAAATCTGGCGTTCGATTTTGGGAAGTACTATATCTATCGCGTCATAAAAATGTTCGGCTTTCGCTTCCGCGCGAATAAGCGAACCTTTGTAGTTTATGGATAATTCCATTTTGCAATCTCTCTTTTCCTGTTTAAGATAGATTTTACAAACGGAATCTTCTTCGAAATACTTATCAAGACGTGAAACTTTTTTCTCGATAACGTCAGTTAATTGGTCCTTAACTTGATAGTTTTTTGCAACAATTTCAATTTTCATAATTTTTACTCCTAATAAATATTTTGCGGTACTTAACTTACGAGAAAATCTATTTCCCCCGCGTCGTCAATAACCGTTACGGTGTTATCCGACCTAAGATCGCCTTTGATGATCATTTCGGATAAAGGGGTTTCGATAAGCGAAGATATCGCGCGTTTAAGGGGGCGCGCACCATACTCGTTATCGTAACCTTTATTGAGTATCAAGCGTTTAGCTCCGTCGGTAAATACCAACTTGACGTTCATAGCCGTCATACGTTTTCTTAAAGATTCGCATTGAATGTCGCAAATTTTTCCGCATTCCTCAAGGGTTAATTTACGGAAAACGACTATATCGTCGATTCTGTTAAGAAATTCCGGACGGAATTTTTTTCTAAGCGCTTGAATTATCTTGTCTTTTGTGTTTTCAACTTCGTCAACTTCGTCGAAAAAGCCTATTTTAGCGGCGGTTTTTATCTCGGAAGCGCCTTCGTTGGAAGTCATAATTACTATAGTGTTTTTAAAGTCTACCGTCCTGCCTTTACTGTCGGTAAGCCTGCCGTCATCCAAAATTTGAAGCATTATATTGAAGACATCGGGGTGGGCTTTTTCGATTTCATCGAACAAAATAACCGAATAAGGTCTCATTCTGACTTTACCGGTCAGTTGCCCTTCTTCGTCGTAACCGACGTAGCCCGGCGGCGCGCCTATAAGTTTAGCAACGCTGACTTTTTCCATATATTCGCTCATGTCAACGCGAATAAGCATATTTTCGTCGCCGAAAATCGCTTCGGCAACGGCTTTTGAAAGTTCTGTCTTGCCTACGCCCGTAGGTCCGACGAAAATAAAGGAGCCGATTGGTTTATTAGGATCTTTAATGCAAGTCATAGACCGTCTTATTGCTTTTGAAACGGCTTCTACGGCTAAATCCTGTCCGATAACGCGCTTATGAAGGATATTTTCAAAATTCATAAGTTTGTCCGCCTCGGTTTCGGTTAACTTGGAAACGGGAATCCCCGTCATTTCGCTAACAACTTTTGCGATATTATCGGCATCTATAAAAGGATTATCGTGATTACGGCGTTTTTGCTCGGATTGTCTGATTTCTCGCACTTCGTCGGTAAGTTCTTGAATTTTTTCGTCAATATCGCGACAATCGGTTCCGACCGACAACATATAATCACGGTCGATTTCAAGACGTTTTAGTTGATTGATTTTACTGACGAGCGTTTCCGTAGGCGTATCCGTTAAAAGTCTTTCCTTTGCGGCAGCCTCGTCGATAAGATCTATCGCCTTATCGGGTAAAAAACGGTCGGTAATATATCTTTCCGACATATTAACGGCGGCTTTTATCGCGGAATCGGTTATTTCGATACCGTGATGTGCTTCGAATTTATCCCGTAATCCTTGCAAAATCTCGATACAATCGTCAACTTTAGGCGGTTCGAGTTTTATAAGTAAAAATCTTCTCGCTAAAGCAGGATCGTTTTCGATATATTTATTGTATTCGGATATAGTCGTTGCGCCGATAACTTGAATTTCACCGCGAGCAAGGCTCGGTTTTAAAATGTCCGCAACCGAATATGATTCGTACCCCGAAAGTATGGAATGAATTTCGTCGATAAAGAGTATTACGTTATTGTCTCGGGCGATTTTTATAGCCGCTTTAAAACGTTCTTCAAACTCGCCTTTGTATTTTGCGCCCGCTATAATTCCGCTTAAATCAAGGGAAAATACGGTCCTTTGCTTTAAAGTAACAGGAACGTCGCCTTTAGCGATTCTAATAGCCAAACCCTCGATGACGGCGGTTTTACCGACGCCGGGTTCACCTATAAGCATCGGGTTTGATTTTATCCTTCTCGACAACGTTTCGATAACGCGATTGATTTCTTTATCTCTGCCGATGACGGGATCGAGTTTATTAAGACGAGCCTTTTGGGTAAGATTTATACCAAAAGCGTCTAATTCGTCAAGCGCACTCGACGCAGAATAATTGTCCGAAACTTCGCTCGACGGATTATTTATATTGTTCTTAAATCCGTCGTAGGAACTTAAATTTTCCGATTGAAAAGCGTTAGTCCTAACAGCATTATTTGATTTTTCGCGATTGGCTAAATCCTTAACGAGCGTGTTGACGTCATAAACGAGCATTTGAGCGTTTTGTGCTATGGAAAAAACTATCGAAGAACCTATACACTCGAAAGTAAGTATCGCAAGAAGCAAATGTTCGGGCGAAACGAAGTTACACCCCGACCGGCGAGCGATGTCTTCCGAAATAGTCAAAACCGATTTAGTACGAGCGGTAAAGCCTTCTTTATTGTAATTTCTGTCGATATTTTCTTTAAGCCGCGGATAATACGCCGAAGGGGTAACGCCGTGAGACGATAAAGTTTCGGAAACCTTACCGCATCCGTTAAGCATTGCGGCTATGATAAATTCGGTCGCAACGTAAGTAACGCCGTATTTTAAAGCGATTTGTTTAGCGTCTTTCAAAATCTGACCGTATTTAGTTGTCGCACCCGAAAGTTCGTTATTCAAATTGTTCATAAATTCTCTTTTATATTCTTACGCTTCGTGCGTTTGTAAAGTTTTTAAGGCGTTTTTTACAAAAACGGCGCGCATTTCGTCCTCACTGTCGGCAGCAATATCCTTGCCGTTTAAGGAAAGCGTATTCGGTCTTGCGGTAACAGCCAAATCGTCGATTGCCGAACTGTTAGAGCAAGTTATAATCCCGTGAGCTATCCCTAATTTTACTTGTGAAATCATCTCGCAAAACTCGCCGTAAGAAAGCATTGCGCAGTGAGTTAAAACGCCCAAAGCCCTTAAACAAACGTCCTTTATTTTAAGCGGATTTTCAAGATATTGACTTTTACGAAGGTTAATTTCTTCATCACAAACGTCGAGGGCGAAATCACGCACCTTTTCGATAATCGTTTTAACGTCGCCAATCGTTACCGAATTACTAATTTGATAATAATACCCTTCTGCAAAACTGCCCTCGCCTAAAGCGCCGCGAATGGTAATACCTTCGCTTGCGGCAAGCCTTGAAAGCCCTTCTACACGACCTTCCTTTGTAAGTGCGGGCAAAAACATCATAAGAGAGGCTCGCATTCCACTCCCTAAATTGGTAGGACAAGCGGTATAATAAAATCCGCCTTTATTAGCAAAACGGCAATTTGCCGAAAGTACTTTATCGAGATTGTTTATTCTATTTAAAGCGCTTTCGAAATCCATTCCTTTAACCATACACTGTTCGCGTATATGGTCTTCTTCGTTAATCATAACGGAAAGAAGTTCGTCTTGGGATATGGAAACGGCGCCGTTCGGCGAATCGCAAAGGTTTTTGGAAATTATATACCGCTCGGTTAGGCTTAATTTTTCGACTTCGGATAAATCGCTCATATAATAAGTCTTAAAACCTTTAAAATGAGCGAGTACCGAATTGCAAGCGCGTATTATAGACGATTCTTGACTCGTTCCCCTTATGACAGCCGGAAAGTCGTAATCTTGAAAATTCCTTGCATAGCGAATTCGCGTTGAAATTACTACGTCGGTATCTATCATGATTCTCTTCTTTGCACGCTATCTATAAGCGGCTTAAGTTCTTTGGCAAATTCAACGTAGCAAAAGGGACAACCTACTATCATAGTATTTAAAATCGTATTAAGACTACGTCCGCAACGGCGGCAAGTTTTTTGCAAGCTTAAATAGAACGTTTGGTAAAAGCCGTTGGCGTCGAGAGAATAAGCGGCTTCAACGCAATCGGGGCACACCACCCCGTGCGACTGATACGCGCCGAAATATCTTACGACTTCTTCGGTCGCTTCTCTTCTATGACACACGGGACAAATCATACGCCACCTAAACCTTCTAAATATTTCTCAATCTAATTATAGCATTAAAAATCAAAAAGTCAATACCCATTTTTATATATTTTTGCCCTTTTTTAAAAATATTTAAAACTTTATCGTGTTTTTGACAAAAATTTAGAGAATTTTAAAATTTTTCATACTTTTAGGAAAGAAAAATCCGCTCGCATTTAAGCAAACGGATTTAGGACATATTAAATTCCGTCAATTTTTTCGGCAAGATCCGACAAGTATTCTTTAAGCCGAACCTTAAGCCCTTCGTCACGTAAACCGAATTCAATATTTGCCTTCAAAAAACCGAACCTATCACCGATATCATAGCGCGTGCCTTCAAAATCATAAGCAATCGCCCCGACGGATTTAGCCTCCGCGTCAAGTGCGTCGGTAAACTGATATTCACCGTTTACACTTGGCTTCAATCTGCGCATATGGTCGAAAATCGTAGGAGAACACACGTACCTACCAAGCGGCGCTAAATCGCTTTTAACCTGATCGAGCGGCGGCTTTTCGGTAATTTTAGTAACGTTGTATTCTCTATCACAAAATTTATCGTACTCGACGGAGGCATATTTGGGAACTTCGTTACGGAGAACTTGCTTTACGCCGATTACCGTCTTGCCCGTTTTAGAAAAACAATCTATAAGCTGCTTTAAAACGGGTTTACCGTCGTTATACATTACGTCGTCGCCGAACAAAACGGCAAACGGTCTGTCGCAAACGAACTTTTCTGCCGCCAAAATGGCATCGGCGGTACCGCGTTGTTCTTTTTGCACGACAAAATCGACTTTGGCAAAACTCTCGCAATACTTAATTGTATCTATACTTTCACGCTTACCTTGTTTTAAAAGAACTTCTTCAAGTTCGGGACAAGGCGAAAAGTAATTTTCGATAATCTGTTGCTTATGGCCGACTATAAAAACTATTTCATTTATGCCGCTATCGGCTGCTTCTTTCGCGATTATTTCAATCGAAGGACGATTAATAATCGGCAACATCGGTTTAGGAACAGACTTTGTGTAAGGTAAAAAACGAGTTCCGTACCCGGCAACGGGTATAACGGCAATTTCAACATTCTTCATTTCAACCTCTTGTTAAGCAAAGTTTGGATATTATAAAAACAATGACGATTAGTCGATTTATATCTTGTGTAAAATTTTTGCGATAAATATATTAATGCGATAAATATATTAGAATTTTAATCCTAATTATCTAACGTTCGACAAGACTATTTCGTACCGAACAATCTATCGCCGGCATCGCCGAGACCGGGGATTATGTAAGCGTTTTCGTTAAGCCTTTCGTCTAACGAAGCAACGTAAATATCAACGTCGGGATGGGCTTCTTGCATAGCCTTAACGCCTTCGGGGGCGGCTATAAGACACATAAGTTTAATATCGGTACATCCCCTGTCTTTTATAAATTGAACCGCAGCAATAGCGCTACCGCCCGTTGCGAGCATAGGATCGACGACGATTATACGTCTTTCGGTTGCGTCTTGAGGAAGTTTACAGTAGTATTCAACGGGTTTGTGGGTGTTCGGATCGCGATATAGACCGATATGCCCTACTTTTGCGTTGGGTACAAGCCTTGTAATGCCGTTTACCATACCGAGTCCCGCTCTTAAAATGGGAACGATACCGAGTGCTCTACCCGAAATTTCATAACCGACAGTCTTACAAATAGGCGTTTCGATTTCAACTTCCTGCACGGGAAGATCACGCGTTACTTCGTAAGCCATAAGCAAGGAAATTTCTTCGGCGAGTTCTCTAAAATCCTTAGTGCTTGTGTCTGTCCTTCTCATAAGACTGATTTTGTGTTTGATAAGAGGGTGGTCAACTACTGTAAAATTACTCATAATATTCTCCTTGAATAAAATATTTTTTAAATTAAAAAATCTTTGCATCTTAAAAATCTACGGAAGTTCCGTGAAATTATAAGCGCGAATTTTCCACGTCGGCAATCTTAGATATTCTTCTTAGGTGATTTTCTTGGTTTGAAAAGGGCGTATCCAAAAAAATTTTGATAAGTTCCTTCATTTTATCGGTTGTAATAACGCGTGCGCCGAGCGCAAGCATATTGGCGTCGTTATGCGCCCTTGTCATTTCGGTGGAAAAAGCGTCGGAACAATTTGCACATCTAACGCCTTTAACTTTATTGGCACAAATCGCCATACCGATTCCCGTGCCGCAAATCAAAATACCGAAGCGCGCTTCGCCGTTAACGACGGCGTGAGCACATTTTACGGCAAAGTCGGGGTAATCGCAAGATTTATCGGAATCGGTACCGAAATCGAGCGTTTCGTATCCTAAATTATTTAAATATTCGACCAACAAGGCCTTTGCTTGAAAACCTGCGTGGTCGGATGCAATTGCAATTTTCATAATACACCGCCAAATTGTAAAATTAAATTAAAGTACGACTTTCAACATTTGCAAAATAACGTCGCAAGCCTTATCGAGTTGGTCGTAGCACATTTCGTAATAATCCTCGTCCTTGCCGTACGGATCGCAAACGTCACCGAGTTTTGTAAGTTGGTTTACAGAATAAACGTTTTGATATCCTTCGCTTATCAACTTTTCCATTAAAAGGTCCGTCATGGCAACTATCGCTCCGTAACCTTTGACCTTTTCCGAAGTAATTTGTTTGGGCACAAATTTAGTCATTTTTATGCCGTGCTTTTTTAAAACTAATTTTGAAAGCGGATTTATGCTGTCTTCCGTTACGTTGGTGCCGTAAGAAGTGATTTTTAAATCCTTATCGCCTAAATCGACCGTTTTTGCTTTTAAAATAAACTGCGCCATAGGGCTTCTGCAAGTGTTGCCGCTACAAACAAAACAAAGAGAAGTTTTTTTAGCCATAAAATCCCCCTTACTAAATCAACCGAAAGCCTTTAAAAATCTGTTTTCAACGCTAAGCATGACTTCGTCGGAAATAATAAATTTCATTCCTATAAGCAAGTCGAAGTTTTCGGCTTCACGCAAGCCGTAATAAAGACGAGAAGCCATTTGTTGCCCGCTTTCGCCGAGCGAAAAAGTTACATAACCGTTTAAGCGGGCTAAATCTTTTTCAACACACATAATAATCGGCTTTTTCCCTCGCGAAACACATTCGTCATAACAACGCTTCACACTGTCGTAGTCACCCTCGTCGAAAAGCATTGTTTTTGTTTTCGGACAATAATGACGATATTTTGTTCCCGGGGAACGCGCGTTTAAGTCGGAAGTATTAGCCGCGTAGCTGCATTTACCGACAACCGACTTAATCATCTCGGTCGTAATAAGTCCTTTACGCAAGATTACGGGTTCGTCGCCAGTAACGTCGACTACGGTTGACTCGATACCACCTTCACACCTACCGCCGTCTAAAATCAAAGGTAATTTATCGCCGAAGTCGTCGTAGACGTGTTGTGCGGTAACGGGACTAGTGTGTTTAGAAATATTTGCGGACGGTGCAGCAATCGGCAGATCCAAATATCTTAAAAATCTTTGAGCGTCTACAGAGGAAGGAACGCGTATCGCCAAAGTGTTTAGCCCGCACGAAACGAGCGGCGAGACCTTATCTTTACTTTTATAGACCATTGTAAGCGGTCCCGGCAAAAACGCTTTTCTTACATCCTTGACGTATTGTTTATCGTCGTAAACAAGAGTTGAAATATCATAATCTTCGTGGACGTGGACTATTAAAGGATTATCGAGCGGACGACCTTTAGCAGCGTAAACGGCGCGTATCGCTTCGTCGGAAAAAGCGTTCGCACCTAAGCCGTACACCGTTTCCGTCGGGAATGCCACAAGTTGATTACGAAGAACATAATCTTTCGCAATTTTCAGCGTATCATCAGTGATTTTGCGAATTTTTACGAATTCGTCGTTACATAAAGACGTCATCGTCGTCACCTTCTTCGGGAGCAAATTTTTCCAAACTGTCAAGGTCCTCTTTCGAGTAGGTTTCGCTATCTTGCGCATCATCTTCTTCTTTCGTAAAGGTTCCGTCGCGAGCGGGCGGTTCACCGCTAAAATTAGTCGGGTTAACAAATTTACAAAAGTCACCTTTAAAGAGTAACGGGAATTCCGTACATGTACCGTTACGGTTTTTAGCAACAATAATGTCGGTCATTTGTACTGACGGTCGGTTACCCGAATCTGCGTCGGGCTTATGTAAAAATACTACAAGATCGGCGTCCTGTTCGATAGCGCCCGATTCCCTTAAATCGGAAAGAACGGGCTTCCCTCCTTTACGTTGTGCAATCTGTCTTGACAACTGCGAAAGGGCTATAACGGGACATTCGAGTTCCTTAGCAATCATTTTAAGGTTCCTTGAAATATCGGTAACTTCTTGTTGACGAGATTCGGCTTTTTTAGCCGACTGCATTAATTGTAAGTGGTCTACAACGATCAAATCTAATCTGCCGCCTTGGTGCATTTTTAGTCTGCGCGCGCGGTTCAAAATATCTTGCGGCGTAACGTTTGAACTTTCGTCAACGTAAATTTCCGCACTGTTTAAGCGTTTTTTTGCTTCCCAAAGTTTTTTAAAGCCTTTTTCGTCTTTTTCTTCGAGCTTACCTTTTACCGCTGCGTCCATAGGAACCTCGCCTACAGAACAAAGCATCCTTTGTGCAAGTTCGACCTTAGTCATTTCCAGTTCGAAAACGGCGCAAACTGCGTTTTCCTTTAAGGCAACGTTTTCGACTATGTTCATGGCAAGCGTTGTTTTACCGACCGAAGGACGAGCTGCAAGGATAATAAGATTGCCTTTGTGCAAACCGTTGGTAACGTAATCGAGTTGGGTAAAGCCCGTTTTAAGCCCCGTAAAATAACTTTTATCTTTTTGAAGTTTTTCAAACTTATCCAAAACGGGATCGAAATAGTTACCGAGTCTTTCAAGATTATGTTTTTCGTCGTTATTGGCAATATCGAAAATCAATTTTTCTGCGTATGCCAAAGAATGTTCGCTATCGGTGCTTTTCGCAGCGTCTTCTATAATCAAGTTGGAACTTGTTATCAAACGGCGCAAAACGCTATCGCGCTTAACGATGGAAACGTATTGATCGAAGTTAGCCGAAGAAGGAATAAGTTTAGTTACCTCGCTTAAATAAGCGATGCCGCCGACCGCTTCGAGTTTTCCGTTTTTTTGCAAAATATCGGATAAGGTAACAAGGTCTACGGGTTTATTACTCGCATAAACCTCCTTCATATTAGTAAAAATTATTTTATGAGAAGCGACTAAAAAATCGTCTTCGCTTAGTTGTGAAATTATATCGCTTTGAACGATTTGGTCAAGCAATATACAAGCAAGAACAGACTGTTCCGCTTCCAAATTGTAAGGCATTGCGTTTGCCATAAACCACCTATTCGTCGAATTATATCGACAGTTTATTAAAAAAGTTAATCTAAAGTAATTTCGTCAAATTGATCGAGCGCGTCTTTAAAAGACTTCATCGCAACCGCATAAGCGTCCTTCTTAGTCAAATCGACGCCGGCAATTTTTAAAAGTTCGACGGGGCTATTTGAACCGCCCGACGATAAAAACTTTTTGTAATCGTCAACGGTGGGTTTGCCTTCGGATAAAATTCTTTCGGCAATGGAAATCGCACTAATTATACCCGTTGCGTACTTGTAAACGTAAAAAGAATTGTAAAAATGAGGTATTCTCGCCCATTCCCAAGAAATTTCCTTATCGGAAACGACCGCATCGCCGTAATAACGCTTGTTCAAGTTAAGATAAACGTCGCAAAGATAATCGACGGTTAAAGGCGTTCCCTTTTCGCACGCATCGTGAACTATATATTCGAATTCTGCAAACATCGTTTGACGGAACAACGTACTTTTTACCATATCGGTATAATAGGAAAGCAAGAACTTTTTAAGCCTTAAATCATTAGAATTCTTTAAAAGATACTTAAGAAGCAAAACTTCGTTTACCGTGCTTGCGACCTCGGCAACGAAAATCGTATAATCGGCTTTGCTTTTTGGTTGATTTTTGTTGGAAAAATAAGTATGCATCGCATGACCTAATTCATGCGCAACCGTAAATATATCGTTTGTAGTTTGTTGATAATTTAATAAAACGTAAGGATGTTGAAACGCGTACACACCCGTCGAATACGCACCGCTGCGTTTACCAAACGTTTCGACAACGTCTATCCATCCGTTGTCATGGGCGTTCTGCAAAAGTTCCGAATAATCGTCGCCTAAAGGCGCAAGACCTTTTTTAACAAGTTTAAAAGCATCTTCGTAATCAAGTTTAATTTCTGCGTTATCCACTATAGGAACATAAACGTCCCACATATGCATTTCATCAAGACAAAGCGCGGATTTCTTTTGCTCCGTATAGCGATGAAGTAATTCGAGATTGGAATTAACGCTTTCAATAAGATTTTGATATACGTCGGGCGTAACGTCTTCGTTTTTAAGCGCCATATCGAGACAGGAAGAATAATTCCTCGCACGAGCAATGAAAACGTCCTTACTAACGTTACCTGCATAGGTTGCTGTAATGGTATTTAAAAGTTTTTCAAAGCATGCATAATACTTTTTGAAAACTTCTTCCCTTAAAGCGCGGTTATCGCTACGAAGCATTAGTCCGTAAACGCCGTGAGAAATTTTAAGTTCTCCGTCGTCGGTCGTAATCGAAGGAAAATCTAAATCGGCATTGTTAATCATACCGAAAATTTCTCTAAATCCTCCGAAAACTTGTCCGCCGAGCGCAAGTACTTTTTCCGTTTCGCCGCTAAGAACATGCGGCTTTTTATCTAATATTAATTTAAGTTCGTAATCGTGATCCTTTAAACGTTCCGATGCGGCAAAGCCTTTTAACGTTTCTTCCGACAAAGAAGTAAGTTCAGGCAGCATAAAGGAAGTAGCCGACGAAAACTTAACATATAAAAGTTGAGCGCGCGACATTAGCCCTTTATTGAAACTGTCGCGGGTGTCTTCGTCGCGCTTCATCGAGGCATAAACGTAAAGTTTTTCAAGAATCAAGGATAAATCGTCGATAACTTTAAAACATTCGCACAAACTTTCGATATCGGAAAGTTTGCCTTGAAAGCGCGAAAAATCAAGGTTGTTTTCAACGTATTCGTAATCTTTTTCCCATAAACCGACGTTGGCGTAGATATGTTCGGTTTTCCACTTCAAATTTGAAGGAATATCATTTCTCGATTGCATCATATCTTCACCCATTATTCTTCAATAAATAAGACGCCGATAGTGTTTCTTCCGCAATGGCAAGAAATCGTCGTGCCGGCAGTCGTTTCAATTATTTGGTCGAAATCAAAAAGTTCTTCGACCTTTTTTCTTACAGCCGAAACTATTTGTTCGCTAGCCATACAATGGGTTATAAATACACGGGTTTTATCGTACGAAGAATACTCTTGCGCTAAATCTTGAACGTATTGTTCGCAAGAACGAACCATATTACCGCCGTATTTCTTTTTAACTTTCAAACTTCCGTCCGTCATCGTGATATGGGGATGAATTTTTAAAATTTTAGTCACCAAAAGCGTTGACAACGAACATCTTCCGCCTTTGTGCAAAAAGTCAAGACGGTCTAAAACGAAAGAAGTCCTTGCCTTGTTTTTAACTTCTTCGATTTTATTAAAGGTTTCTTCTAAAGAAAAACCTTGTTTGCGATAATCGGTCGCTTTCATAACCAAAAGACCTTGTCCGGTCGAAAGCTGACGGGTGTCGACAACATAAACGTTTTCAAATTCTTTGGCAGCCATGCTGGCATTGTTGTAACAAGCGGAATCTTCCGAGGAAATATTGAAGTGTAAAACCCCGTAACCTTGTTCGACGAACTTATGGAAAAATTCAGTGTAATCGTAAACAGAGATCGCCGAAGTTTTAGGCATAATGCCCGTATTGTCAACGAAATCCAAAACTTCGGGCGAAGTAATATCGACGTTATCTTTGTATTGCTTATCGCCAAGGGTAATTGTTAACGGTAAAATAGTAATATCGTTTTCTTCGAGTAGATTTTTAGATAAATCGCAAGTACTATCCGATGTAATTACAAATTTGTTCATATAAACTCCTATCATTTAAGTATTTACTTTAAAGTATTTTTACGCCGAAATCAGGCGTTTATAATTTTTTTATACCACGTGATAAACACGCCGTCTTTTATATCGACCGACCATTTCGGGACAACGCCCAAAACGGAAGACGTTTCTATAGGTCCGAAATCTATGCTGTCGTACGAGCCCGCCCTATTATCCCCTAACACGAATATACAGCCTTCGGAAACAGTTACGCGGTACGGCATTTTCGTAACACCGCCTTCCAATACGTAGGGCTCGTCAAGTTTTTCAATACAAACGTTACCTTTATCGTCGACGTATTCGCGACAAAGATAGCCGTTTTCAGTCCAAAGCATATCGCCCTCCAACCCCACGACTCGTTTTATAAGAGGTTCATCGTTAACTTTAAGGTCGTAAACAACGACGATATCGCCGCGCTCTGGGGTACGTTTGGTATTTGCAAACAACAAATCGCCGCCGTGAAGCGTATTCTTCATCGAATCGCCGCTTACGCTTACAACCATAAAAACAAAAGTTTTTAAATAAATAAGCAGCAATAAAAGGACGATTAACGAAATAATAATGACGGTATCGACGATTTTACCGCGCTCCGCAGATTTACGGACGTCTATTAAGTTTTTATTGCAATAATCTGCCATAAACCGCCGCTAAATAATCAAAATATTATTATAAATACAATTATTTTCGGATTCGAATCTTATTCCGACGACTTTTGTGAAATCTTTTACGGAAAACCTTGATCGGTTTTTAAACTCGCTCGCCTTAACGGAAACTTTCTGCCAAATAGGTCCGCCGCGAAGATCAACCGTATAAGAGTAATCGGTTGTTTCGATAAGCGAAGTTTCAACCATAAGGGTTATTTTCAGACACGTAAATTCTTCGGTATAAACGTCGACGAGAACTATCGAGTTAGAAGTTATCGCAACGTTTTTGTTGTTCATTCTGTACGAAACAATTCCGTATGGCGAAGAAATACCGCTTATGCCGTTCGCGCCCTGACTATAAGAAAGTTCGTCCGTTTCTTGAAAATATAAACCAGCCGTTGCCTTATTTTTAAGATTATATGCCGTGAACGAAGCAAGTTTATCCTTTGACGAATACAAAAGTTTCTGAGGTAAAGGACATGCGTTGGAAACCTTTTTACATAAGGCTTTGGAACTTAAAGTAACGCCGCTTCTGTATTCAACGATCGCGTAAAGCGTAACGAAATCGCAGTTACCTGTAATTTTATAGGTGAAACTCTTTTTATCTTCCCTTAAACCTTTCAGCATTTTTGCCGTTTGCCAATCGCGGTTTGCCGGGTTAACACCGCCTTCCGCAACGTAAACGGAAATCGTTTTAGGACGTTTCAAATCGGAAAAATCAAGTTCTAAATCGCAAGTTACCGTATCGCCTTCCACCATACAGGTAAGCACCGGTTCATCGGGAAAAATAAGCTTAAAATCGAGCAAATATTTCGCGAAGAACAAATCGACGTTACGCCTGCAATTCTTGTTTAGAACGTCGTGGAAACACGGTGTATAGTTTGTGTAATTGACAACGTTTTCCGATATACGTATCATCGTATCGACCGAGCGGTCGAAATCGAAATCCGAACTGTTCGTCGCCGTCATATAAAAGGTAGGACACTTAACATATTGCGCATACGCATGTGCGTCGACACCCGCTAAAAAACGAAGTTTATCGTCGTCTGCGCGAAGTTCTTCGTCGCCGTTTTTATATACGCCTCGATATCCGCGCCAACCTGCGCCGAAAAGAGGTACGAAACAATCTATGCGCGCGTCGGTACCGCAAAGCATCCAACCGATATTCGCGCCGTTACGTATGCCCAAAACGCCGATTTTTTCGACTTCGAGACGGCTTTTTAAAAAGGAAACGGCGTATTTTGCAACAGATGCCCACTCGTACCAACAAGTTTCTTTTGCCGTTTCGGGAACACTGTCCGGCTTTTCGCAAGCGTTTGAATAGTTGGCGTAAGAAATCGAATCGGGATACTTAGTATAATTTTCGGCATTTTCCCAACGACCGCGGTAATCAACCATTAAAACAGAATACCCCTGACTGACGTAAACGTTTATAATGTCGTAATCGACCGTTTCGCAAATATCCGGCAATATTAAAATCGCTCCTTTATTTGATTTTTTGCCGGTAGACTTACTTTTTGCGTATACGCCGAAAATGCGCACCCTTCCCTCGCCCGTTTCTCGACCGGAAAAGTACATATCTCTGTAAACCACGTCGCCGTAGACTTCTTCGCCGATGTTACTTTCCTTTAAAGGAAGCGTTGCGTCGAAATTTTCCCATAGCATGACGGGTGATAAAATTATCGGGGAAATAATCGTGTTAGACATAACTACTCCAATTTATGATTTTTCTAAATAAGTAAAAAATACAAGTTTAAAGACTGCGGCAAAACCGCAAAAAATCAGGTAAATTATAAAAACAGGCGTGCAAGACTTTAAACTATGAGATAATCGTAATCGACGAGCCTTTTTCACCCGTTGCGCCGACAACGTTTACGCGAACGGGCAAACGTTCTTTAAGCGCTTCGACGTGGGAAATAATCCCTATCGAAAAATCGGCGTTACGCAATTTGTACAAGGAGTCAACAACGACTTCGACAAGTTCTTTATCCAAAGAACCGAATCCTTCGTCGAGAAAGAAAAATTCCATAGGCATTGACGACTTTGCGTAAATGCATTTCGACAAGGAAAGCGCAAGCGATAACGATACTAAAAAAAGTTCTCCGCCCGAAACGGCGTCAACTCGACGGCGACTACCCGAAGAATATATAAAATCCTCGACGAAAAAGTCTCCGCTATACACCAACCCGAATCTACCTCCGGTCAATTCCAAAAGAATAGATTTGGCGTCGAGTGCAATTTCGGCAAGATATTCTTCGGCAACGTATTCAAGGAATCTTTTGTTTTTAACCGAATCCAAAAGTTCGGAAACGACACTCCTTTCATCTCTTAGTGCCGAAAGTTCTTTATCTATTTTACACCTTTTTTCAAATTTTAGCGAGAGATTTTCGTGCTCTTTTAATAAATTATTATAATTTATATATGATTCTTCATAAATTTCTTTGCAAATTTGCGTTTCGCGTCTGATTTTTTCGTAATTTTCGTCAGTCAAAAAATCGTCAATCGGTAAATCGTTAAAAGTTTTCAACTTTTCAGTAAGCGCAATGTAGTTTACGTCAAACTCGTCAACAATCTTTTTTATAGAAGATTCCTTGCCGACGTAAGCGTAAATTTCGCTCGGTTGCTTGTCGTTATCGAAGCAACAGGATAAGTCTTTTATTTTTTTGTCGCACTTTTTCAGATTATCTTCAATAGCAGCGATTGTAGTAACTGTCGCGACGATTTTCGAATTAAGCGAATGTAAGTTGTTGCTTTTAACTTCAAATTGTTCTTTAATCGACTTCAGCGAATTTTCAAGCCTATCTTTTTCGTTTAAGATTGCAGAGATTTTATCGTTTAAAACTTCGTTATCGGTTAAAGCGTTTACTTTTTCATTAATTTTGTCAATGATTTGACGGATATTTTTGCCGTTTTCTTCAATAACCTTCAATTGGCTTAGCATAGTATTTTTTTGGCTATCGAGACATGAAATATCTTTATTATATTCGTCGCGCTTTTTATTCAACTCATCCAAATTAAGATACAAACCGTTTAGCGTATCAACACAACTTTTTACGTCGCCGTTGTAATCGTCACTGCAAAGTTTAGATAAATACTCGATTCTGTCGCTTACATATTTTTCGGAACCTTTATTAACGTCAAGTCTTTTTAAAAAAGTAATTTCTTCCGACGCAAATTGACCTTGCGATACTTTTACGAGTTTATCTATTTCGTTAGAAATTTTTTCATCGATATTTTGATACTTTTTAGAAGATTCAAAAACACTAAACTGTCGCTTTCTGTCGTCGATTTTAGTATTAATATCGGAATATTCTTTGTTCATTTTTGAATATTCTTCACGCAAAGTAAGAAGTTTTTTTTGATAATCCGCCCTTTCCTTTTCATCGGACGCGAGCATTTTAAGTTCTGCGGCACGAGCGGTACATTCGTCGATCTTACGCCTTACGTTAACTTCGCCGGAAATTTTTTCTTTTAATACGACTAACTCGCCTTCCAAGCATTCTTTTCTTTGCTTTAATGCGCAAAGTTCCTTACTATTCTCGTTTAATTTTACGATTAACCGTTCTTTTTCATTACAAGTTTCAACGTATAATACGGCGTAATTAAGTTTTTGTAAAACCGACTTGTAATAGTTTGTTTCGTCAAGTTTTTCGTTTAGTTTGGATAGTTCGTTTTTAGTTGCCACAAATTGTTTACGTCGCTCGTAATTTTCTTTAAAAACTTCGAATTCTTCTTGCATTTTTAAATATTTTACGTTTTTGGCGTCATATAAATCCTTTTGGGATTTAATAGTTTTTTCAAGAAGGTTTAAGTTATCTTTCGTCGCATCCTCATATGCGGAAAGGTGTCCGGAAAAATACTGAATTTTGTCGTCTAATGCCGACTGCTTTGTTTTAATTCTGTCGGTTAACAAATCGCCGTATTTATCTAAATTAAACAACCCGCTAACCATTTTTAAACGAGAGTATCTCGGTAAGGTTACGAAGGCAGAAAATTCCCCTTGCGGCAAAACGATGCATTTTTGAAAATCTTCTAACGAAAGCCCTATGATGTTTTCGAGTTTAGCGTTTACTTTACTCGTATTATCTTCGACCGGTAAAATTTCTTCGCCTTTAATTTCGTATAATTTTGCAATTGGTTGCGGCATTGATTTTCTATCGCCTTTAAGTTGAAATTCGCGGTAAACCAGGTAATATTTTCTTTCGTTATAATTTAACAGACTGAAGGTGAATTTTACGTAGCATTTACCGACTTTAGCATTAATATAATCTTCCCTTTCACTCGTTTTAGCCATTCTTCCGTACAAGGCAAGAAAAATGCAATCGAGTATCGTAGATTTTCCGCTACCGGTGTTTCCGAAAATACCGAAAAGACCGCCGCTAAGCAATTTATTAAAGTCTATTTCAACTTTATCGGTGTAACTTTTTACACCTGCAAATTCAAGTTTTTCAGGCCTCATAATCCACCTCGATATCGTGCATGATGCTCATATAAAGTTCCGATACGCGTTTATCGGGTTCTTTGCCGTAGCGAGAAATATAATACTGTCTGAACAAATCTTCGTCGCCGAGCGTTTTTCTGCCGTAAACGGCGGATTCGACACCGTTAAAAACAAGTTTTATAGTTACGTCGGAATGTCTTAAAGCGAATTTTTTTATCTCGTCACCGCACGGCTTGTCTAACGTCAAAGTAACTTCCTTAAATCCGTTCAAATCTTTAATTTTTTCTTCCGCCTCGTCAACGCTTTTAGCGGAAATTCTAAAAAGTTCTTTATATTCCCTTAATTTTATAACACTCAAATTTTGCACTGCACTGCCCGAAACGTCAAATACGGTAACCGATTTTTCATAACCCGCTTCGTCGAACGAATATTGCAGAACAGAGCCAGAGTACAAAATATTACGCTCTTTATTTACCACTTGACGCTTATGAAGATGCCCGAGCGCGGTATACACGCAATTTTCGGGAATAACGTCGGGCGGCAAAATTCTTGCGCCGCCAAGATCTATAGGACGTTCGCCGTCGGTTGTTTGACCGCCGAGCATAAAAATGTGAGCAATAAGCACAACGGGTAAATCGTCGGCTTTTTCGGTCGCATGCAAAATATAGCGTTTAACCTTGTCGGCATAACTTTCGTCTTCGGAAATTTTTTCTTTCATTCTTAATTCGGTCGGATAAGGTAAGGCGGCAAAATAGACTTTTTCACCCGACTTTTCAAAAATAAAATAATCGTCGCCGTATTCCAGTAGTTTCGCCCGAAAATCGTCTTTTAACGCCTTAAAATCATTATTTAAGCCCGCGCCTGCAAAATATATACCGCCTAACGACGAAACGGATTTTGAAGCCGTTAACCTTGTAGGATCGTCATGGTTGCCGCTTATTATAATAATCTGTGCGCCCGATTCGGTAATTTCGGACATTACGTCGTAAAATAAGGCTTCACTTTCCGCGGAAGGCATATACGTGTCGTAAATATCGCCCGCAACGCACACGATATCGACCTCGTTTTCTTTAACGACGCGCGAAATATCGTTTAAAACCGCGCGCTGTTCGTCGATTCGCGATTTATTGTCGAGTTTTTTACCGATATGCCAATCAGATGTATGCAAAATTCTCATAAACACCAACCTAAACGTTATATTTTAAAAGATTTTCTTTTTCCTATCAAAATAACTTGAAAAAATCCTAAAAATAAACTAAAATAATTGTAGCGTTAAAAACGGTCCAATAAAAGTCCGTTTAATCTATTATAACAATTCTTTAAAATAATTTCAAGTTTTTTAATAAACACTATGGCTTTTTGTTCATTTACCAAAGAAGGCGTAAAAAATCATTCCACCACGATAGATAACGCCTTTATACAAGATTACCTTGCCGATGCCGACGGTCAAGCCGTAAAAGTTTATCTTTACGGACTTTTCGTGTGCGAAAATCATACCGACGAATTCGGATTTACGGAATTCTGCACCGACTTAGCAATGGAAGAAGACACCGTAAAAGACTGTTTCAGATATTGGGAAGACTTTGACTGTCTTACGATAATTTCCGAAGAACCTTTTACCGTAAAATATCTTCCCCTTTCCCACAACGGCAAACCGCGCAGATTTAAAGCAGGCAAATACGACGAATTCAATAAATCGCTGCAAACGCTTATCTCGGAACGTATGATTTCCACTAACGAGTTTTCCGATTATTTTTCCGTTATGGAAGATTACCAAATAAAGCCGGAAGCAATGATTATGATTTGCAAATACTGCGTCGATATAAAAGGTCCGTCGATAAGCGGTAAATACGTTTGCGCCGTCGCCAAAGATTTCGCATTACGCGGAATAACGACCGTTGACGCAATAGAAATAGAACTTGCCGACTACTTCGATAAGAGTAACGAGATACAAAAAATCCTATCGTCGCTCGGTTTAAGACGTAAAGCCGACGTTGACGATTTAAATTATTACAATAAATGGATAAAGGAGCTCGGTTTCGAGATCGACGTAGTTACCTTCGTTGCAAAATCGACGAAAGCAAAAAGCATACTTAAACTTGACGAGATAATTTCGGAACTTTATTCCGCCAAAGTATTTTCTAAAAAGGAAATTGAGAATTACCTTGCCAAAAAGGCGGAAAATATCGAACTTGCAAAACAAATCTCACGTGAATTGTCCGTTTACGTCGAAGTTATTAAACCGGTGCTCGATAATTATTTAAACCCTTGGTTATCGCTCGGCTATGACGGCGAAACTTTACTGTTTTTGGCTAATTACTGTTTTAGAAAACGTAAGCGTTCTCTCGACGACATGGACGATACCGTTAAAACTCTATACAAAAAAGGGCTAATTTCCATTACGGATATAGCCGATTACGTTAAAAGAAGGGGCAAGGACGACGAATTTATTAAAAGTTTGCTTGACAAAACGGGCACTTTGCGTTCCCCTAACGAATGGGACAGAAAGAACCTTTCCGTTTGGCGCGAATGGGGTTTTTCAGACGAAATGGTTAACGCCGCGGCAGACCTTTCCGGCGGAAGAACCAACCCTATGATTTATATGAACGGTGTACTCTCGAATTGGAAAAACAAAGGTATTTTCACTGTTGAAGACCTTCCTAAAGAAACAAAACAAGCGTCGACGTCTTCACAAAATCAATCGGCGCGGTTTGCAAACGAGCGTACTTATACAAAGGAAGAACTTAACAATCTTATATCAAATATTGACGACGTGGACTTCGATTAATTATGATTAAATGTAAAGAAATTATTAACGACGTTGAATTATCATACCATAATTTAAGCGTTACGCGCGAATTCAATTTAAGCGTTTTAAACGACAAGCTTATGAAAAACGACAAGTATTCCGAAATTTCGCAAAAACTTTCGGAAGCGATTTTCGATTTGAACAAAGCCGAATTCAACGGAGAAAATGAAAAAGTCGAAAAATTGCAAAAGGAAATTCAACGCTTAAAAGAAACTAAATCCAAACTTGCGAACAATGGCGGTTTAAACAAGGTAAACTATCGTTGCGACTTATGTAAAGACAGCGGCTACGTAGGCGAAAAAAGATGTTCTTGCTTTTACGAAAATTTAACTGCCGCTTGCTATAAGGAATTAAACCAACCCGTCCCGAAACTTTTCACCTTTAACGACGATACGATGTCGGAAAAACAAGGCACGGCTAAACACTTTGAAAAATTGAAAAAATACGCCGATAATTTTTCTTCCGCGTCGAAAAATTTAATATTTACGGGCAAAACGGGAACGGGTAAAACATTTTTAGCCCAAGCAATCGCAAGCCAAATCGGACATAGCGGCAACGTCTCATTATTTTTGACTTCTTCGGCACTTAATAATATCGCTATCGAAAACATGTATTCTTCCCCTTCCGCGGCAAAAACGGCAAACGATATTTTGGAAACTTGCGACTTTTTGATCATCGACGATTTAGGCGCCGAAAGACTTTTAAATAAAATTACCGTTGAAAATCTTTACGTACTTATATCGTCACGTTTGGAAAATCAAAAACCTTTTTTGGTAACTACCAATCTTAATTTTGACGAACTTGCCGCTCGTTACGGCGACAGACTGTTTTCAAGACTTACGTCAAACAAAACGGTTACGATTAATTTCGACGGTGCAGATTTAAGAAAATAACAATTTTATATATAAAAAGCCCTTTCCCAATCTAAACCGAGAAAGGGCTTTTTACATATTAAGTAATCTAATCACTGCAATTAAAACAATCTAGTCGTTGCCGTGTTGAACTTTTTCCATCTTTTTCCAACTAATAAAACCGTAAACGTCGTTCACAAAAAAGGCGACGAAACAAACGACAACCGAAATATAGGTCATATTTGCAATCGACGCGAGCGTCCAGAGAATAATTAAAACCAAATCGTTCGCAGCATAACCTAAAGCAAAATACGAACTGCGCTTATATGTAAGATATACGGCGATAAAACTAGTTGCGACCGACACCGTACTCGGAAACAAATTTGCCGTATCAAAGTATCTTAATATAAAATAGAACACGAACGTCACCGAAAAAGTTAAAATCGTAGCAACAATCAACTCCTTTTTACCGATTTTATTCACTTTAACTTGCGACTTATTTCCGTTGTAAGGATTTTTAATCCAAGATAATATAAGTGCGAATAACGACATCGGTGCAGTCATCATAAGATAAGTAAACATTTCGCCGTAATATTTAAATCTTAAAGATATAATCGAATACAAGATACTGAAAAGTATCATTAATACTTGCCCGAAAGCATTACCTTTTGCATTAAAAATTAAGGACGTTACCCCTACAATCGAAGCGACTAAAGTTAAATAGTTTACCCTGTCGAATATTAGAAAAGACAATACGATAATATATACCGATAAAGCCCATAGAACTATTTCTTTCATAGAAAAATAACTAAATAATTTTTTAATTTTCATAATATCTCCTGATACAAAAAATAAAAGCGTTCGAAACACGTCTTCAAAGACCTAATGACGTGTCAGAACGCTTTTTCGTTACCCGGTGGCAACTAAAACATTATTAAATTGAGTATTTTACGCGCCTTTTATAACGATATAGATAAAAAGCGAAATTGCAATCGCACCGATTGCGGGTAATATGTACTTTACGAAAACTCGCGAAAATTTTGAAGGTTCTTTTGCCATAATAACACCGCCTTAATGAATTAATTCTTGCCAATAAAAATCTTTTAAGGTTTCCCTTAAAACGTTCGTGTCAACGAAACGAATGATTTTGCCGCCCTTTGCGATAGAAATAATACCGGTTTCTTCGGAAACTATTATAGCCGTTACGTTTACCGTTTCCGTTAAGCCTATGCCCGCACGGTGGCGCGAACCGAGATCTTTAGACAAATTAAATTCTTGTGCAACGGGAAGGAAACACCCCGCCGCTTGTATTCTTGTACCTTTGAGTATCATTGCGCCGTCATGGAGAGCGGATTTCGGGAAAAATATACTCTCGATAAGTTGAGCGGAAACATCTGCGCTAAGATACACGCCGCTTTCTAAAACCCCTACGGGAAGATTGCCGTTAGATAAAATTATAAGTGCGCCTACGTCGTTTTTTGACATATTTTGAATCGCCTTGATAATTTCCTCGATAGCAGCGTCGGCATCGAAATTAGCACTACCGTCGCCGTGTTTATGTTCGCCGAATCTTCCTTGCCAAATCGTGCGTTTGATTTCCGTAGAAAAAAGCACGACCACGCCAAGATAAAAGAAAACTTGAAATACAAACATAAGAACGCCCGAATACTGAAAATCCGATTTAGATACGAATAAACAGATACCCATAACAAGGGTAAATCCGAGATAAATCCAAAATAGCAACGCGGCGTTGTTTGAAAAAAGAACTTTTATCATAAAGTAAATCATTACCGCAATTGCAAGAATTTGCAAAACTTCCAAAAAAGCACCGGTTGGCGTTTGGAAAGCCGAAAATGCCTGCTTTAATTTTTCCATAAACATATTCCTTAAATTTGTTCCTTATAATTCATCGACACTATCTTATAGTTTAGCATAAAAATTAGCAAATGAAAAGTGTTTTTGATATTAAACTGCTTAAATAAATTATTAATTTTCACATAATACGTTAAAAACGCCGTTTAAAAAGGCTCCGTCGAAGGTTACCGCGCCGCTTTTAAAGCCGCGTTCGCATTCGGAAAGTTTATCCATAATCTTTTTAAGACGCTTAGACGTAAAACTTTTTGCTTGCCGTCTTGACATCGTAACGGCAAATTCTTTCACGCCGAGAATATTGGCTAATTCTCCGTCGCTCGCGTTAGACATGGAAACGAAAAACATTCTTCTAAAATGATAGTACAGCGAAGCAAAAAGCATCTGCTTATCGCCTATCGAGTTAAGTTCTTCCAAAATCCTATATGCGCTTGCGTATTTTTTATCTGCTATAAAGGAAACCATTTCGTATATCTTATAGTCGGACGTTTTCGTAACCATATTATTTACGTCTTCGTCGGAAATATCGATTTGTCCCGATTTATAAGCTATAAGTTTTTCGACTTCGCTGTTAATACGAGTCATATCGTATAAACAAAATTCGCAAATAAGTTTACAAGTGGAAGTAGATATTATTAAATTTTCTTTGCTACATTTAGACCTAACGTATTTAGTAATAAGTTCTAACGATCCTTTTTGACAGTCAACAAGGGTAACATTAGCACATTTTTTAAGGGCGTCGCATTTTTTCGAGTTATCTATTACCAAAACCGCCGTGTCGAAAGGATTATCAAGGTAATTTTTAATAGCCTTAGCCTTTAAATCTTGAGCCGTCGGATACCATTCTCTTACGGTAATCATTCTTCGTTCGCTCATAAACGGGCAACTCGACAAAAGATTAACCAAAAGGTCCGTCCCCTGTTTTAAATTCGCCGTGTCAAAAGTCGCAAAATTCAACTGCGGCTCGGTAATTGCCGCGGCTTTTATCATTTCCTCGCTTCTTTCGCGAAAAAACACCTCTTCGCCTTCGAGTAAATATATTGGATAAACAGTTTCCTTTAAGGAACTTTTTAATTCTTCAAATTTCAAATTATGCCTCCGATTGAGAGTATAAGCGTTAAAAAACATAAAATTCCGCTTATAATTTTAACGGGTTTTTTAAAATTGGTTCTGTCGCACAAAATTAGCGCGAAGACGTAATAAATCACTAAGGAAATCGTTGTAACTCGAGCGTACAACGTAAAACTTTTTACGTTAAGCTCTATTAGTACGGAATTTATAAAATATGCTACAAAATAAGGGATTTTGAAAACAAAACCGCAAAACGGCAATATAGCGCAAATTAGCGAAGTAAAAAAGACGAGCGTATATAAAACGCTTACAAGCGGTACGATTATTATGTTTAAAAATACCACTATTAAAGAACTGTAGCCCCACATTTTGAAAAGTACGGGCGTCATTATAATCGAAACGGCAAAGCTTACAGCAATTGACGATGCTATCGAATCGGGTAAAAAAGAAAACAGTTTTTCGCAGCCTTTAGAGTACAGCGCAATTCCCGATACGGCGAGATATGATAATATAAGTCCATAAGTAAATAAGGTATGCGGAAATATCGCAAGTACGATTATCAAACTTAAAAACAAAGAATTAAGTCCGTCGTATTTTCTGCCGGCGTTTTTAACAAAATTCGAAGTCGCCGTCATTATTACGGCACGCACGGCGGAAACGGGAAATCCGCACAAGCCTGCGTAAAAAATCGTGCACAAGGTGGAAACTATGGTATTCGGAAACCCTTTTAGACGTACCAACGACAAAAATCCGCTTATAATCGAAGCGAAAAAGACGACGTGCAAGCCCGAAACCGCAAATATATGACTCACCCCGGACAATCTGTAATTACTTAGCGTTGAAGAATTTACGTAAGAAGTATCGCCGAGCATTAAAGCAACCATTATACCGCCTTCGTCGCCCGAAACGTTCTTCAAAATATTGTTTTTCAAATAATTCGACAAAACGCGGAATAAAGATTTCGGCTTCGAAACCAGGGTAACGCTATCAACGTTAGCGGAAAGCGTTGCTTTACACGAGTAAGTGCCGACGCTAAATCCGTTAAAATAAATTTTGCCGTAAAACTTAACTTTATCGCCTAACGAAAAAAGATTTTCGGTAGTTTGTAATTGCAAATTTCCGAAAGTTTTTTCACCGCCTATTTCTACGTCGGATAAGGTCAACAAAGTATAATCGTCGTAAATCTTTAGGTCTTCGACGATACCGACGCAATAATTATCGCTACCGCCGAATTTTTCGTCGTTATTAAACAAAAATATATTGTAACGGGTATAAATAAACCCCAAAAGGAAAAATATAGATAAAACAACGATTTCTATTTTTAAAGGCTTTAATTGCTTAACGAAAAAACCAAGCAAAACAGCAACGACCAAAAGTCCGCAACCGATGTAAAACAGATAGGTTGCTTTTTCAAAATATGTCGCGACGATCATTCCGAGAACTAACGTTATCGCGCTGAATACTATCGGTCTGTTGTTAAAAAGCCTTTTCATAAGTAATATCTTTTGTGTTCTATGGGTTTGCAGTTTTCGTATTCGTTTTGCCCTTCCAAAATCAACTTTTCACGCGAAATCGTAGGGTTAAAATGTGATAAAAGTATTGTTTTTACGCCGTAACGCTTTCCCAAAAGCCCCACGTGTTTAGCCGAAATCAAAGGTTTGTCTTCATTCCAATTATCGAAGGTAAAACCGCAATCCAAAACGGCTAAATCGCAACCCGATAAAAGTTTTTCAAAACCTGAGCATAAAGCACTGTCTGACGAGTAACTTAAAACTTTTACACCGTCACTGAGTTTTACGCCGTATGTTAGTACGGGGTGCTTCATTTTACAAAAAGAAACTTGAAATTCTTTAAAATCGAGTATAGAATTTTCGTCTATCGGCATATAATTAAAATAGGGACTGCTGCTTATAAGCGATTGGTAGGGTGAATTATCGTTAGGACCGTATACGGTAAGTTTCTTGTTACGCATTTGCAAATAGTAACTTAAAACGCCTATATCGGAAACGTGGTCGAAATGGTAATGTGAAATTATAATCGCATCGAGGTTTTCGGGTGGCATTACTTCGCAAAGTTTTATAAAAACACCGCTACCTATATCTATTAAAAGGTTTACCCCGTTATAAGTTACGAGATAGCCGCTTGTCGGGCTATCATTGTTAGGATAAAGCCCGTTTGTACCTAATGGCAAAAGACTAAACATACAGATATTTTCCTACGTAGAAAAATGTAAAATAAAATAGATAAATACGCTTGCGTATTGAAAAAAAGTATGGTACAATAAGTATACAAGATTCTTGGCGAAAGTTTTCCTAAAAATCTTGAAACAATTTGTTTTCTACTGTGTGCGTGTTAAGGTTATATTCTCTCCGCAATCACTAAAACGGGAATCGGAGTCCTTATTCGTTATGCTATACTCTCGACCATTGTCTTGTGCAGGTCATAAAAACATGGAGTAGCAGATACACTAAGGCTTGATACCCACCTGCACTTAAGCGGGTTGATTTTCTCCTTATACGGCACGTGTGGGGCGACGGTTATTAAACCGTCGTTTTTTTATTTTTTAGCAACGTAAAATCTCGCGTTTAGCACATTATTTTACGTTGCTAAAATTTTACAGAACAGAAATTATCAAAACAACTTAATATCTTCGCTGCCGAAATCGAACTTTGAGCCGTAAAACGCCTTAATACCTTCAGTCATCGTAGATATATCGTTTGCGCCTACGGTTTCGATAGAAGAATGCATTGCAAGTTGCCCAAGCCCTATGTCGGCTGCAACCATTTGCAGACGAGTGCTTACCATAAGACCGAGCGTTCCGCCGCAACGAATGTCGGAATTATTGTAATAATCTTGATATTTAACGCCGTTTTTATCAAAAACGGCTTTTAACACAGCCGAACTAAATCCGTCTGTCGCGTAATTTGTATGATGCTTAATTACTACGCCGCCGTTAAGATAAACCTTGTTCGACAGATCGCTTTTTTCGGGGTGGGCTTGATGTACGGCATGCCCGTTGTCAGACGATAATAAAAAGCTACGATCGACTGCCTTCAAGTAATCATCGTAAGAGAAACCCAAATCGTCGTTGATCTTCTTTAACAAATCGGGCAAAAAGGCTGAAGCAGCCCCTTGCTTTGTGTTGCTTCCTATTTCTTCGTTATCGAAAAGACAGCAAACGGAAACACCGCAAGGCTCCCCTTCTACCAATCCTTGAAGAATAGAATAGCAACTTGTTAAATTGTCTATTCTCGGCGAACATAAAAACTCGTTTTTCGCCCCCGAATAAAATGCGTTTACGCAAGGCACGACGAATAAATCGCCGTCAACGATTTCAAGTTCCGGACAAAGAATCTTATATAAATCGTCGCAATCGCCCCCGATAAGCGGTAACATATCGTTTTGAACGGTTAAATTAGCCTTTTCGTTGACTTCGATATTGTGGTGAATACACAAACTCGGTAAATTAACGGTAAAATCGCTTTCGACCAAAACGGTTTTCAAGCCGTATTCGGTTTTAGCAAAAAGTCTACCTGCAATCTTTAAAGGTATATTCATAAAGGAATACCTTATAAGTCCGCCGTAGGCTTCGACGTTAATCCTTTTACCTTCCGGACTATCAAGAAGTTTTCTTCCTTTAACCCGTAACGCGGGCGAATCGGTATGCGCCATTGCAACGTTGAAGCCGTAATGATTAAGACTACCGACCTTAAAAGCGATTATGGCACTGCCGTTTTTTTCAATATAGTATTTACCGCCTTTTTTTATCGTAACGTCTTTTTGTAAAGGTAAAAAGTCGTTTGATTTTAAAAAGTTTTCGGCGTTACGCACCGTATGATATGCCGTATACGACGTGTTTAAAAAATTAGTAATTTCCATAAATTTTACACCGTTTAAATTTCGCATTATAATTAATTTTCTTGTTTATAAATTTCAAGCGCACGTTCAATCGCCGCTAAAACATCTTCTTTACCGTACCTTGACACCGCCGAAGTCGCTATTATGTTATTCGGAGCAAGACCGAGTTTTACGGCAACCGAACCCGCTTGATTTTTTATTTTGGTCTTTGCTATTTTATCGGCTTTCGTTGCGACTAAAGTAAACGGAATAATCTCCGAATACAAAAGTTTTATCATCATTTTATCTTCTTCGGTAGGATCGTGACGTATATCGACAAGAGATATGGCGTGAGCGATTTTTGTGCAATTGAAAAAGTCGCTAAGTGTTTTCGACCACTTATCCTTTTCGTCCTTGCTGACCTTTGCGTAACCGTACCCCGGTAAATCCGCAAGAATAAACTCGCCGAAATCGAAATAGTTTACAAGCCTTGTTCTTCCGGGGGTGTTGGACGTCCTTGCAAGTTTATTTTGATTTGCCAACATATTTATAAAGGAACTTTTACCGACGTTAGATTTACCCGCGACGCAAATTATGGGTTTATCGGTCTTTAAAAAACCTTTTTTGTCTGCCGCAGACGTTATAAACGTAGCATTTGCGATTTTCATATTACACCTTTTGAGTGATATCTCTTATTGCAATATCGAAAATTTCCGAAACGTTTTCAACGGGGATAATCTTCATTTTTTGAGCAATATTTTTAGGAATATCTTCTACGTCTTTAAGATTTTTCTTAGGAATTATGATTTCGTATATACCGCTGCGGAATGCCGCGAGGGCTTTTTCCTTAAGTCCGCCTATAGGTAAAACTTTGCCGCGCAAGGTAATCTCACCAGTCATTGCAATGTCCTTGCGCACTTTTTTATCGGTTAACGCCGACAAAATCGCCGTAGCCATCGTAACGCCCGCACTCGGTCCGTCTTTCGGCGTAGCGCCTTCGGGTACGTGGATATGGATATCCGTTTCGCCGAAAACTTTTTCGTCTATTCCGTAAACGCTTGCACGCGACCTAATATAACTAATTGCCGCACGCGCACTTTCCTTCATGACGTCGCCGAGTTTCCCCGTAAGAAGAATATCGCCTTTTCCCGGCATTACGCTTACTTCGATAGTCAAAGTAGTTCCGCCGTACATAGTCCAAGCAAGCCCCGTTGCGGCGCCGACTTCGTCTTCTTGAAGGTTTTCGCCGTCAATAAACCTTGGCGAACCTAAGTAATCGACTAAGCTTTCAGGCTTAACCGTTTGCTTTTTTATAGAGCCTTTTTCGGCAAGTTTAGTAGCGATTTTTCTAAGAACGGCGTCGATTTGTCTTTCGAGATTTCTAACACCCGCTTCAAGAGTATACCCTTTAATAATTTCGTCGATCGCTTCGTCGGTTATAGTAACGTTTTTGCTCGTAAGTCCGTTTCTTTCAAGGCGTTTGGGAATAAGATAACGCTTTGCGATTTCCGTTTTTTCTTCACGCGTGTAACCGTCGAGAGAAATTACTTCCATTCTGTCTAATAGAGGTGCGGGAATGGTTTCGAGCGAGTTAGCCGTCGTAATAAACAATACGTCGGATAAATCATACGCGATCTCTATATATCTGTCGCGGAAAGTCTTGTTTTGTTCGGGATCTAAAACTTCCAACAATGCGCTTGCGGGATCGCCGCGCAAATCGGAAGAAAGTTTATCGATTTCGTCAAGCAGGAAAACGGGATTGGAAACACCCGCGTTTTTGATACCGTAAATAATTCTACCGGGCATTGCGCCGATATAAGTTTTGCGGTGTCCCCTGATTTCCGCTTCGTCTTTTACGCCTCCGAGACTCATTCTGACGAACTTTCTGTCAAGGGCGCGCGCTATTGAAGTGGCAACCGAAGTTTTACCTACCCCCGGAGGACCTACAAGGCAAATAATCGAACTACCGACTTTTTTTGTAAGTTTTAATACGGCGATGTATTCTATTATTCTTTCTTTGACTTTTTCAAGCCCGAAATGATCGCCGTCGAGTATTTTTATAGCCTCAGATAAATCTTCCCTATCGGCGGATTTTACGCCGTAAGGTAAGTCTATAATCCAATCGATATAAGTCCTTAAAACCGTGTAATCGGGCGAAGACGAAGACATTCTCGACATTCTGTCAAGTTCTTTTAAAACCTTCTTTTTATCGTCTTCGGGCATCTGTTTGGCGTTAATTTGTTCGCGAAGATTTTCGATTTCGCTTTCGTCGTCGCCAAGTTCGGTGTGTATGGCTTTTAATTGCTCCCTAAGATAATACTCTTTTTGATTTTTTTCTACACTTTTTTGAACTCTTTCTTGAATAGTTTTTTCGATTTCTTGTCTTTCGATTAAACCGTTTAACGCTACAAGCAAACTTTCCAAACGGCGCGCTACGATTCTTTCTTCTAAAACATACTGTTTTTCGCTTTCGCTTATAGGCAAATTAAACGCCGCGACGTTTACGAATTCTTCGGGATCTTCGATTCCCGATAACGCGTCTTTAAGTTCGGGAGCAAATCTTCCGCGCGTAGCGGTATATTCGGATAATTTAGATTTTGCTATAGATAAATACGCTTTGATTTCGTCGTTAAATTCTTTCAAGTCGGGGACGGCGACAACGGTCGCTTTGTAATAGGAGTCTTCTTGCTCGATATACTGCACGATTGCCCTTTCTTCGCCTTGAAGATGCACGCGTAAATTGGTATCGTTTATTTTTAAAACTTTTTTGATACGGCAAACGACGCCGACGCGTTGCAAGTCTTGCGGCTTGGGATCGTCGTCAAATGCGTTTTTTTGAGTAACTACGAAAATTTTGCTTGTCGTAGACATTGCTTTTACTACCGCTTCGACCGATTTCGGACGGGAAACGTCGAAACTCGTATAGATATTCGGGAACATAATCTTCCCGCGAATTATTAAAATAGGATAATTGTTTAATACGGGTTCTTGCATATTGACCTCACAGTTAAAAATGAGTATATTAACTCATTTTACGAAATTATATCACAAAATATTTGTTAAATCAAGTAAGATATGATAAGATAATTATATATATTTAAATTTTATCGCCTTTTTAATCGGGTTTTAATATTTTATGGCTTACCTTTATCGCAAAACAGTTATCGTAACCGGTGCATCGCAAGGGATCGGATACGAACTTTCCAAACAACTTATACAAAAATACGACTGCAAAGTTATCGCCGTTGCAAGAAACTTAGAAAAATTAAATAATGCCAAAACTACGCTCGGCGAAAATTACCGTGTATTTTCGTGCGACATATCCAAAATCGACGAATGGCAAAAACTTGCCGATCTTATTAAAGAAAGCGACCTAAAACCGCAAATTTTAATAAATAACGCAGGTATAATGTTACCGTTTACCAAAGCGAAAGACTGTTCCTTAGACGATTACGAAAGGATTTTTAAAACTAATTTCACGTCTCTATTGTACTCTTTAAAAACGGTAGTCCCCTTGCTTTCCGACGATAAAGGGCTTGTCAATATTTCAAGTTCATCGAGTCTATGCCCGGTCATAGGACAAAGCGGTTATTGCGCGACTAAAAGCGCGGTGAAAAGTTTTACCGAAGTCTTGCAAACGGAAGCCGACTTTTACGTCTCGCTTATTATGCCGGGATTTTGTCGTACAAACATAATGAGTTCTTTACTCTCGTCCGCGAAAGAAAAGAAACTTGTAGATAAAATTTCGATGCCAGCCGACAAATGCGCAAAAAAAATACTAAACGCGGTAAATAAAAAGCGTCGCCGAAAAATCATCGGTACAGACGCTAAATTAATGCATATTATGTATAAGTTATTCCCTCGTTCGGCAGGAAAGATTATCGCTAAAATCTTAAAAAAAAGTCATCTTGAACTTTTCGATAAAATACAATAGTTAAGTAAATAATCCCGCTACCTTTCGGCCGCGGGATTATGCTTTTAACTTTTAAACACGTCGTTTGCATTAAAGACTTTCACGTAGTTTTTCGTGATTTCCATAGGTCTCGTAATTGCACCGCCGATAATGATTCTGTCGATACCGATGTTTAAAATCTCATCGACTTCGGTAAAGGTATGTATACCGCCTTCCGCGACAACCGTCGATTTTTTAATCGTATCGAAAAGTAATTTACAAAAATCTAAGTCGGGAATGCTAATACCTTCGGTTTCCTCGGTATAACTTCTTAAAGTGGTCGAAATATAGTCAAAACCGAGTTTTTCTGCGTTTAACGCCTCGTCAAGCGTTGCAATATCAGCCATAATCGCCTTGTCGGAATTGTCGCGTATATACTTAACTAAGTCGGCAAGTTTTTGTTTTTTAGGGCGGTCACGCAAGGTCGCGTCAAGTGCGATAACGTCACATTTTGATTTTATAAGGGACTTAACTTCATTTAAAGTCGGGGTAATATATACGGGCGAATCTTTGTAAACTTTTTTAACAAGCCCGATTATCGGTAACTTTCCGTCAAGTTTACGGTATATCGCGTTTATATCCCTTACTGTATTCGCACGGATACCCACTGCGCCGCCGAGATATGCAGCCATCGCCATTTTAGGCATCGTATCGCGACCGTACAAAGGTTCGTCAGGTAGCGCCTGACACGAAACGATAAGTCCTTTTGAAATATTTTTATACGCATTATTATTCACAATTGATACTTCCTTCAATAAGTATTTCGGCTGTTAAAAACAGGCCTTCGGAAAAAATTTTAATAAATTAAATAAGTTATAAATGAAATTATATCACTTACCGTACTTTTCGTCAAGACGTTTAAAGCCGTCTTTGAAGGCTTTTATCGTTTCGCTCAAATCGTCGTAAGCGCTATCGTTAGGATCGTAAATACGCAAGCGGTTGGTAATTTGCTTGGTATTGCCCAAGTAGTCGTTGCAGTTAAACCAAACCATACCCTTTAACTGTTGAACGTAAGCAGGTTGAGGATCTTTACAGAACTCGTCGAACATGCCTTCGACCCATTTAGCCTGCGTATCAGCGTTTCTACCGAGTTTTCCGCTAACGTCGCCGCCGCTTCCGCAAGCGAACTCCGATATAATAACGCCCCAATTAGCAAAACCGCTTTCACAGTTTTTGTTGTAAAGTTGGAAATATCTATCGGCAAAAGTAGATATTTCGTCCGAACCTTGAGCATAGTTGTTCATTTCGTAATCGGTTGCGCCTAAAAGTTGAACGTATTCCTTACCGGGGAAATAACATAAATCTTCCCCCCAAGAAGAATAAGGACAAGACGTCGCGATGGGGTTCCAAATCCAAATAACGTTATTTACCTTTTCTTCGGCAAAAATGTTATAAAGTCTTTGCCAGGTCATCGAGAATACGTCGGGGTCGAGTAAAGTCATCATGCCGCAATAACTCGTCCAGTCGGTGTTCATTTCGTTGTTAAGACGGAATAAAATAGGCTTGCCGTATGCCTTTATATCTTGTGCGAGTTGCTTAAAATGATCGTCGTATTTACCGCGTAAAATATCGAACATAGGCGTTACTTCGTCGGCAACGATATTGTTGTTGTTTGTAAATTGATAGGTAAACTGCAATACGGGTTGGTTGTTAACGCCGTTGCCGCCGGCAAGTTTTAAGGACATATCGGTGTTGAAACGATGTTTTGTACCGCCCCAACTGATGTGTGTATAAGTAGGATAAATATCAAAGCCGTGCTCCATTGCGGTTTCGATACCTTCCTTCATTTGCTTACTGTTTCTATAATTGGAATTATAGTCGCCTTCGTTTTCTTTTAAGCCCGTGCCCGAAATCGAATAACTGAACACACCCCAATTAAGCGTCTTTGAGGTTGAAATTTGACGGAAATAATCTCTCGTTTCTTTATTCCAATGTTTATCCTCGATAACTTCGCCCGCATCGAAATAATTCTTTTGAACACCTTTCGATTTGAATAAAGTCATACTTTCGACAAGAGCATTCATAACGTCCGCTTTATTGGATTTAGACTTCATAACAAAAAGATTAAATTTCTTTTCGTCACCGATTTCACGAACGACCGCAATGTTATAATAAGGACGTTCTACTTTTTCCGCGTCTTGGATTTGAACATCGAAACGATAAATATCGAAACCCGGTTTCGTAGTGGTATCGCCGTAATTATGTTCTTTTGCGCTTGTCGAAAAATTGCAATCGGTACCGTACAAAAGTTTAAGATTTTGGTTTTTATAGTAATTATCGTTCATAAGGTGACGTAATAACCACTCGTCGCCGTAGATCGCCCAAGGTGTCGTATTAGACGTATAAGGGTTACTCGATTCGACGCTCGAAGACAAAATAGAGTCGTCAAATGTTATTAGCGTGCGATATTTGGCAATCGTATAATCGACGTCGATTTGTGTAGAAGGAAGCGTATAGGCAACGCCGCCCGATAAGTTAACTATACGAACGTTCTTTTTGTTATAAAGTTCGAATTTCATATCGGAACGCGAATTTGTTTTTAAAAATTCGCCTACGTATTTGCCGTTAACGAGATACCTGGCACCCGTAAGATCGGTAGAAGAAGTAAAGCCGTTTTTTGCGTCTTTAAAAGCGTCGTCAAGCGTAAAAGCATATTCCAACGAGTCTTTATTCGTAATAATTTCGTTACCCACTGTAGTATCGTCTCCTTTAGAAGGTTTGTCTGATGAGCCGGAAGTTTCGCCCGATACGGCGCAGCCGAAGCAAGGCAAAACTAACAAACAGCATAAAATTGTTGCAAGTATTTTTTTCATTTTTATTTCCGTCCTTTTAGTTTTAAATTATTTTATAAGTCAGTAAACGACTATATAAACCGTAGGTTACGCCCTCGACAGTTTGAGTGCAGTACAAAAGTACTTTTACGCTATCGTCCGTTTTCGACACGGTAACGATATCGCATGTCCTTTCTTCTTGCCAACCGCAGTAGTTAATCGTGTTCACGGAAATTTTCCCGCTTGCAAGTTGACTTTCGGTTACTTCACAGGATCGAGGTTCTATTGTCTTTATCGCCATCGCGCATTTTTCAGCCACGTTGGAAGTCGCTATAGCGATTTTTGTTTTAAAGTGATTTAAATCATTAAAAGTCCAACCGTTTTGCAAGTAGCCCCTTGCTAAATAGTTTTGTGCAGTTGTGTCGGTTGAATTTGAATAAGACTCGTCAAGTAAAGTTTCAAACTTGTGCATAAACGCAATCTTTGATTTCACGTTATCGATCGGCGTCCATTCGCCGTCCCAACCTTTAATGTTCAAATCTCTTTCATAACCCGACTGTGCGCCGCCCAAAAATCCGACGGAAATTTCCGGTGCGAGTTCACGCATTTTATCGGCATACGGTCTATAGAATGTAATACAAAACCATCTCCCGTTCATTTCGGGATGACCTTTCATTACGTTAACAAACTTTTCAATCGCGCCTTTATTAACGACTGAAGTTCTTCCGTCTTCCAATTTAAGTTCGATAATGAGTATTAAATCCGATTGAGAAACGGCTTCTATGACTTCATCCAAGGTGGGGAAAGATTCGCCGTATTTATCGCTATAATCGTTAAGCGTAGCCTCGCTTCTTATATAATCGCTGCTAACGGGCTCGAAATTTATCGTGCTGTCCGACAATCCGCTTGTCGACATATTATGACACAGTAAAAATTCCCCGTCGGCGCAAAACTGAATATCGATTTCTGCGTGAGTCGAGCCTTCCGAAACCGCCGCAGATACCGCGGTAAGCGAATTTTCGTTGGCATAAGCGGTAATACCGCGGTGCGCCGCTACGTATTGAGCTTTTGAAAAGCCGCTCTTGGAAAAGTACTTAATCGCTCCCGAAAAATCGGAAATTCGACTTACGACAACGCCCGTAACGCCCGACGCTATTGCGTTTACCGCCTCATCCGCGTTCTCGGATTTTGCCCAGCAAACCTTGCACATTGCGCCTAAATATTCGGCGGCAACATAGAGATTGGGATCGTCGGCACTAAACATTAAAATATTCGTGTACGTCTTATTTGCCTCGGCGATATATTGCCAAGCAAAATATCTGTCACTCGTTAGGCTGACATTAGTTAAATCGTATACTGTGTTAACAAGAGAACAAGCCTCGTCGTCGTAAATCTTTTTAAGAACCGAAGTATCGGAAGAAATAACCATAATATCGGCTATATAATAACTTTGGCTCATCATTCGAATAAATCCGTCGACTGTGGTGCTCGTAAGTCGTAGTACGGGTATGAACACACCTTTTATTTTAGCGTCGAATATTTCGGTAAAACTCTGCATATCGCCGTTTAGCGTAACGTTCATTTCCTTATCCGGCGTTAAAATAACATTTGTAATACCCGACGATTTCGCAGCGACGGATGAAGGAATATCGGAAAAATCAGTCGGCTCGAATATTCCCGTAGGTTGCAAATTTAAGCCACTTGAAAGCGTCCTTGCCGACACATACTGCGAATACTCGTTTTTTGCGTTCGCAGTCGAAATAGTCATCGGCGTACAAACGATAATACAAGACAGCAATATCGCTACGATAAATTTTTTCATTGTTTTCCCCTCCTATTTTCCTACGATAATAGTAAAAACGCATACCTCGTCGCCCTTTTTTACAGAGGCTTTATATTCCCCGTCGGGGCACGTATCCGAAACGGTAATTCTTGCAATCATACCTTGCGTTTCGAGGGCGATATCATCGCACTCGACCGTCCAAAGGGGCTCGCTGCTAACGCTTAACGTCGTTACCGCGGTAATAGTTGCGCTTTGCCCTTGCGTTAAAACAATTTTGCCTTGCGGAAGCCTAACGGATAAAATGGGATCTACAACGGTAATTTTTACCGTTCCGACGACTTTTCCGGACATCGAAAGGGTTATTTCGGACGTTCCCGATTTTATAGCCTTAACGACGATATTTACGCCGCTTTTAGTAAAATTAGCGACTTTAGAATTTGAATTTTTCCATTTAAGGCTTAAAGTATCTATCTTTTTATCGGAAAGCGCGGTAACCGTCGCAGTATCGCCTTTTGTCAAAGTTATTTCGGTATCGCTAAGCCAAACTTCGCTTTTTGAGGCAGACGAACCGTCTTCTTGTCGATTTTGACACCCGAAAAAGCAAAATGCGCATAACGCTATACAAACAAGCGTAATCGGTAATATTATTTTTTTCATATAAATCCCCCCCCCATAAAATCGCTATTTGTCTATTCTTAAAAAGTTAACTTTTACGTTTTTGACGTTTTCGGTAATCGTTTCGCCGTTTTCATCCCATCGGAATGAAATTAGATTTCCTAAATCGTCGCTAAACGTATAAGAACCCTTTCCCGAAATCATAAAGGTAAGTTCGGTATATTTAGATAAATCGTTTCCTACGTCCGAACAAAGTTTGCCGCCGCTTAAATTAAGAGGCACGCACTTATTTTTACGTACGAATACGGGACAGTTTTCTTTTACGACCGGTACGGTAATAAACTTACCGCCGCCGTACTTTTTACCGTCGAAAAATCCGTACCACTCCCCCGACGGAAGATAAAGACTCGTTTCGGAAATATAATCGTCCAATACGGGAGCGACTAAAATCGCGTCCCCGAGCATAAATTGTCCGTCAAGATTATAAGTGTTTTCGTCGTTCGGGAATTCAATCGCCATAGCGCGTACGGAACTAACGCCCGTTTTAGAGGCTTCGAGCATTAGCATATAAAAATACGGCGCTAAATTATAATGCAAATAAAATTGCCTACGCAACACGTCTAAAAGTTCGGGGTCTTTATGGAAAGCCGAGATATTCCAAGGGCTTCTGTCGTTTGTGCGCCACGCGCCGCTAAAGTCGCAACGACCGTTGGTAACGGGATCGCTATGCCATTGCATTATCGGTAAAAAAGCCGCCGTCTGCGTAGCGCGTAAGTACAATTCCGCCGTAGGAAGATATCCCGAGAACCCCGCAATATCATACCCCCAACAGTTAATACCCGACGCACCTGCAGAAATCCCCGCTTTTATTACGGAGCGGTATTCTTGCCAAGTGGATTCTTGGTCACCCGCCCAAACTACCGAAAACGAAGGAGTATTCTGCCCGCCCGCGCGTGAGAACACTATTCTGTCTTTACCGACGAAATCGGCAAAAGCCTTAGTGTATTGTTCGGGATAAGCGTTTTGCCCTTCGATACCGGTTGTCCCGTCGGAAAATTTAACGGTTTTATCGTGAATAAACTCTCCGCCGTCGGTCTTGAAACCGTCGATTCCCATTTCGAGAAGATACGAAAATCTGTCGAACCAATGTTTTCTTCCGACTTCTTCGGTGAAATCGGGAATCATACTTTCAACGCACCACGTGTGCGGAATTTCATAAGGCGTACCGTCGGCGTTTAAAACACATTCTTTGGTATTTTTAACGTAATCGTTGTCGCTATACAACTGTTCAAGGTTTTCATCGCCTTCGATATTTACGCCTTGCGCGTAAATAGGAACAACCCAAAGAAGAATTTTAAGCCCGTCCGAATGCATGTTTTTAATCATTTCGGCGGGATCGCGCCACCTTTTTGATTTACTAAAGTCTACTTCGGAAAGTTTTGCATACTCGTCGCCCTTTTTATGCGGAATTCTACTACCCGCAAAAAGATAATGAGTCGTAAGATCGCTCCAAGGCTCAACAACCAAAACGTTGTGCGGAAAGCCGTGTTCCTTGGTTAATTTAAGTTGTTCTTCAACGTCGTCTTGACAGTTCCACCTGTTAGAACTCATCCAAGAGCCTAAAACCCACTTGGGAAAAATCTTAGGCATGGAAGTGAGTTTTCTAAACTCGGTTAAAATTTCTTTAGGCGTACCCTCTAAAAGATAGGCGTCGGGTATTTTTCCGTCCGTACCTTTATGGCAAAAGACGGTAATTACGCCGTCTTTAGTAAAATCGAAATCTACTTCGGCGTAAGTGTTTACGTATAAACCGAACCCGTCGGGCGTCATAAAATACGGCATAGATAGGTATGTGTATTCGCTTTGGTAAAAGCATTTTTCTCTTACGGCGGCGCGGACGTATTTTCCCTTTTGATTCAAACTGTCGAACTTCTCGCCTAAACCGTAAACGGCGCGATAAGTTCTGTTTAAAATAAGGGTAAAGCCGTCGGCGCTTTCGGTAAACAAATTGTCTATTCGTTTCATAAGTTTTAAGTTTCCAAAATAAATTCCATTTCAAAAGTTCTGTTCCACGGCGAAGAAACTTGAATATCTTTAACGTACTTACTAAGTTCGGGATATACTTCAGCCATATACCTTAAAAGTTCCTGCTTTGCCGCGGCAACGCACTTGCCGTTTACGCCGTCGAGTTTAAACACGGTACATCCGTTATCGGGCACCGCCGTAACGTCGATAAAGGTTCTCGTGTGCGAACAGTACCCTACGTCGTCGTAGTATCTGTGAAGCAAAAACTTCTTGTTACCGATTTCGTCCTTACCGTGCATGTACAAACTGCTTTGACAAAGAACGGTGCCAAGCGTGTTGGACGAAGTGTTCCAACTTGCGTAAGCGTGAACTTTTAATAGCAAACCGCTATCACGCATTAAAGCTAAAAGTTCGTGATCGGCACCGGTCGGATAAGCGACGTCCGCAACGGCGACGATTTTATTTAAAGAAAGTGCGTAATTGATTTGAGTTATGTACTCCGCTAAATTCCTTTCAATGTCGTAAGGAAGCGCGTATTGTTCCTTTTTCGCGTTATAAAGCATACCGCCGCCGATGTTTATCGCAAGCAAAATATCGGCTTCTTGTAAACTGTAAACCCTTGTCATTCCTGCGGCGAGTATTTGATTTTTAACGCTTGCGTCGACTATCCTGTCTTCGAAACAAGGTATAACCGTCGCACCTTTAGTTGAAGCATAGTAAACGAAAACTTTGGGCGAATATCCGTAATAATCGTTTACCGCGCGATTTAGCATAGTAAGCCCCGTATCGTCCGCAGCGGGATAAACGGGTACTTTTAAAGTCAATCCGTTTTCGCGAAGATAATCGCGTACTTTCGCTTGGTCCATCGAAGTGTATCCGTAAGGCGCGCTATCGTCCTGCGGAATAATAAACGCTTCGATATTGCCGTCTTTCACCATTTTTAAGGAATTGTATAGGACTTGGATATTTACGGCACGTCTACCCTCGAAATCGGACAGAACGTCTTTAGGTATAACGTTTTTAATACGGTTAAGTTCGGCTTCTTCATCTTCGGTAATTACTTCTAACTGCTTTTTGTGGGTGTAAATACCGTATTTATGAATCTCGGAACCGTAAGTGGCGTAATAATCGGGTTCCTCGTCGGAAAGCGAATAAAATGGACAACGCATTAATGTTTGAAACGCGAATATTCTAAGCGAAGGATTTCGTTTTTTGAGTTCTAAAATAACGTTTCCCCTATCGCAAAGAGTTTGTACGCTGTCGTAATGTAACCTTGACGGTATCAACCCGCCGTAAATCAGCGTATCCATGGAAAGAATCATCAGATCGCTTTTTTGGGCGTTATCCAAAAGCCATTCGGCAATTTTATCGACTCTGGCAGGGCGCTTTTTAAGCCCCATAATTTCCTTAGGCGGCATTAAAATATCAAATCCCGCTTTAGGCATTATTGTCGGAAATCCGTAGTTACACGGCCTTTCGTCCAAAGGCACCATTAAAATTTGTTTCATAAATCATCCCTTGACGGAACCGATTTGAATTCCGCCTTTAATATACTTTATAACAAACGGGTAAATGCAAATGATGGGAATTATACTTAAAAGCATTGCGGCGGCTTCGATATTGCTTTGTCCGACGAGAACGAACGGATCGTTTTTGTCAAGAGCCGCGTTACCTAAAAGCAAGTAAATATAATATGCAAGAGGATAAGCCTTTTCCGACGAAGAAGAAATAAACATCATCGCCGCGCCGTAACCGTTCCACATACCGACTATCGTAAAGAAACAGCAACTGCCGAAAACGGGCAACGCCATAGGAATTATAATGCGGAAAAACATCTGTAAATCAGACGCGCCGTCAATCTTAGCCGCTTCTTGGATTTCGGTCGACACGCCTTCGAAGAAGGTCTTAAACAGCAACATATTGCCTACATTGCTTATGGAAATTAAAATTACCGACCAAATAGTGTTTAAAAGTTTTAACTGCGACATAAGTAGGTAACAAGGCAAAATACCCGCCGAAAACAACATGGTTATGATAAAATACATCATAATGCCGCTACGGAAAGGACAATCGGGTTTAGAAAGCGGATACGCCGCAAGCGCCATGCATAAATTAGACGCAAGCGTTACTACTACGGTTATAATAACGGAGTTCAAAAATGAATTCCAAAAAATCTCTGCCTGCGCGCCGACTAAAATATATTTGAAGGCTTCTAAAGAAAAATGCGTAGGAAAGATTGTAATTTCATCGTTAAAATAAGGATCCGAAAACGCAAGCGAAAAGTAAGAAAGTAAAGGTACGACTATTACTAGTACGAGCAAAAATAACAATGCTATGTTAAATATGCCGACGGACCTATCTAAAACGCTCTCTTTTATTCTGTTTTTACGCTTAAAAGATAAATCGGGAACATATTCTTCATTCGACGTAGGAGTATAAGTATATTCGTTATTCATAACTGCCCCCCTTACCACAAACTGCGGTGTAGCGTTTTGGTCGTAATTTTATTACCGACTATCATCAAAATAAGTGCGATTAAGCCGTTAAATACGCCAAGCGCCGTCGCAAACGGAATATTTGTTCTGTTTACGACCGAAATATCGTAAAGATATGTATCCAAAGTTATTTGCGAATCCATAAGATCGGGGTTTATTTGCATCATTGTGTAAATTTGTTCGAACCCCGCAGCCATCATACCGCTAAACTGCATTACAAGCATTAACGCTATGGTCGGCAAAATCGCGGGCAAGGTAAGATACCAAGCCTTTTGAAATTTATTAGCGCCGTCAATCGTCGCAGCCTCGTAATAAGACTTATCTATAGAAGTTATCGCCGCGTAATAAATTATCGAGCCCCAGCCTACGCCTTTCCAAATGTTAAGAACAATGACAAAAAATTTAAACAAACTATCTTCGCCCATTATCTCAACGCTGCCTTGGAAGAACAGTTTGCCCAAAAATCCGGTATCGGGATGTAAAACGCCTTGCCAAATACCTATTACTATAACCCAAGACAAAAAGTTAGGAATACAGACGATTATAAGTATTACTTTTGCAAGTCCTTGATTTTTGAGTTCCGCAAGTTGTAAGGCAAGCAAAATAGATAGCGGAAAACATATCGCAAGTTTTAATACGTTAATAATAAGAGTGTTCCCTACCGCTTTTAAAAAAGAAGGGTCGTAAAAAATGTCGGCGTAATGTTGCAAAGTCCAGCCGCCGTGGGTTAAGTTGTAGATTACGTCGCCCGCCATTAGGTTGAAATCTTCTTTAAAAGAAAACAGTATACCGAGCATGGGTATGTAGGAAAAAATTAAAGAAACTATCGCGGCGGGAAGTAAAAAGGGCAAAACGTGACGATGTTTTTTCAGTCTTTTGCCTTGAGTTTTCCAATATCCCTCTTTTGTGTTAAGATTCGGCTGACGTACTTCCGATTGTTCGGCACGTAAAGTGTCTTCGGATACAGTCGATTTTTCATTTTCAGCCATAATTCGCTCCTTATCGTTGCTATAAGCAATAATGCAAACCAAGGCAGGCGCAGCGTACCGAAAAGTTAGGCTACGCCTGCCCGGCGCCATATAGGAAAATATGTTTAATTACTTTCTGTTAAGTTTTACGTTTACGTACCAATCGGTCATTTCGTTTACGATATCGTCGGACCAATAGAAGTATTTTTTGCCGCCTTTCGATACAGATTTACTGCGTAAAGTGTTACGCGTTAAATTGATGGAAGCAGTAGGATCGTCTTTTTCTATCGCTGAACTTACGCCGCGTTTTGCTTGCGTACGCGAAAGTATGGATACAACCGACCAATTCGTTAACGGAGGACACATAGTCATCGGGTTCGTGATAATCGTATCGTCCATAGGAACGGTTACTTGCCATGCGTCGAATCCCGTTTCACGCAAATGGAATAAAACATTAGCGGAAACTCTGTTCGTTCCGTTGCAGTATTGCGAGTTATCAACGATGTGCGCCAAATATCTTTCGGTAAGTTTTATCCATTGACCGCCACCCGTGACAATCTTTTTGTCATAGGTACCGTCGGACTTCATTTCGCCTACCCTATAACTATAACTATACGGACGTAAGTAAATTACCGAATCGGCACCTGCGTAAGTTTCATATTGTTGATAACTATAATCGCCGTCTTCATAATAATCCTTAGCGCCTACGGGCGTAGCGGTTTTATTCCAATGTTGACCTTCGAGACCGCCGTAGTATTCATCGAAATGTTCAATCTTCTTGCCTAAAAAGTCGATGATGTAAAGCGCGTCTTTAGCCATATAGTTAGGAATAACCGTATAATAGGAAACGCCTGCGTCGCCGCCGTGAATCATTGCTTTTTCTTGTTCTTGAGAACCCGAAGTGCCGTCGCCGCGAACACGAGTCGTCCAAGCGATACATTCGTCGTGAACTGTTCTGAAATCGTTGGAAACGCCGAGTTTTTGAGGAATGACGTTCTTACTCTTGATAGCGTTTACCAATGCGGTAACGAACCAATAAGGTTGATAGGTAACCGAGCAAAGTTCGTTTGCAAAGTTAGAACAACTTGCCGAAGAAGAACCATTGCCCCACGCCTTAGACAATACGCCGCTTTCGAAGAAATCGTGCATATATTCAGCGTATTTAGCCGTTGCGTCGTTAAATACGTATTGTTGAATTTGATTGCTTTCGTCAAGGTAAAATTCTAAGGGAACACCGAAAGCAGATACAAGGGGCGTTACCAATACGCTGTTTTCACCGGGAACGTCGAATGCGTGGTAACTCTTGTTAGAACCGAACATTGCTTGACACTTGTTAACGGCGTCGGTGAATTCGGCAATCGTAGAAGGTACTTTTACAGAACCGTCTGCGTTTACGTAGCCGATTTTTTTAAGGTGATCAACGTTCCAGATAAGAGCAGTGTCTTCCATCACGCAGTAACCGAAATCGGGAATACCGTAAATATGCTTCGCGCCGTTTTCATCATAGTAGGTAACGGCGTCCCAACCGTAATCCATAAGGTTGATAAGGTCGTAAAGTTTTCTACCGGATTCGGTCTTTTCCAAAAGTTCGGTAAGATCTAAAAACGCGCCTTGAGAAAGATAAGGATGGTATTGCGCTTCGGTAAGTTTTAAGAAATGATACTCGGTTTGAGTGGTTAAAATCGAGTTGATTTCGTTATCGGCGTTACCGCCTTTAACTTCTGTATAATTCACCGTGTAACCGGTTTTTTGCTGAATAATGCTTGACGTATCGTCGTTACCGAACGACGATAAACTTGTTTCGGGATATAATCCCTTAAGAGCGATCGGCTTAGATAAATCTACGTTCCAATCGATTTCGTAGGAATATTTTTCGCCGCCCTTGCAACCGAAAAGTCCGATGCAAGCGGTAGTGATTAACGCTACCGTTAAAAGTAATGAAATTAATTTTTTCATGTTTTTTTGTCTCCTATTAATAGAAGTCGTAAAGATTTCTTATTTAGTATTAAGAAACCGATTTTATATCGCCGCTTTTAAGCGAAAAATCGTAATTTTTTAAAAAAATTTAACTGAAAAATTTAGTTATTGGGGCAGAAATTAATCTGCCCCAATAGCAGTGAGCCTAAATTATTCGGCAGTGGGAGCCGCACTATAGCCCCAACCGTTAGTGTTAACGGTGTAGCCTTGTGCGGTAAGCCATTGTGCCATGACGTCATAGAACTTATAAGTCTTAACGGTGCCTACGAGAGTAACTTTTGCGAGTTCTTCAGCGGTTAATTCAACGGGTAAGTTGTATTTGTCGACGAAACCTTCCGCCTCGTAATTTACGCTTCCGTTTTCGTATTTTTTGAATACTTCCTTGCCGTCTGCGGTCTTATAAACCTTAGAAGGACAGTTAACGCAACATTCAAACTTTTGTTCTTTAAATTCTACGCCATCCGTTGCGGTCGTTAATATCGTTGCGCCCTCGGCAGCTTTATCGCAAACGTTGCCTTCCGCGTCGATATAAACGAAGGTATAAGGTCCCCAGCAAGTGTCGGAAATAAACAACGAACCGTAAGTATAGCCGCCGAGTTCGGCTTCTGCCTTTAAGTTATGCGTCCAATAAACAGTTCCTTTGTATTCATACGTATCGAACAAATCGCCGTATATCCAATTTTTGGTTTGCGCATCCATAAACTGTTCGCCGACAGTGGTAGCGTTTTCTAAAGCATATTGCAATACGATAGCGGCGACACGAGTCGAATAATACATTTCGAACTTATTACCGGAATTCCAATTCCATTTGAGAAGACCGTTGATTTCGTAATCGGGTCCCCAATATTTTTCGAAAACGACTTTGTCGGCTTCGGTCATATTATCAACCGTCTTGCCCTCTACGGCGTAAGTAGAAGTAAGTCTTGCCGTTTCATATACGGAAAGGTATGCGTCCAAGAAGTTTTCGTAACCGATAGCGGTTAAACCGTCGGTGATATAAGTAGGTAACGCTACGTTCGCTTTTTGGAAATATTGAACGAGAACGACTACTCTGATACCTTGATAAGTAAGTACGTCGAAATCTAACGTCTTATTGCTTTCGCCGTTGTCGGAATCTTCTCCGTAAGTCCATTTTGCGTTGGCTTGAACTTTGCAAACGAGTTCGCTCAGTTGATTTAACGCTTCCTTAGCGGTTAATTGATTCGTCGTCGTATCTTGGTTGAAATAAATTTTACTAAATACCGTGATAGGAGCAACGTCGGTAAGAACAACTGCTTCCAAAGCGTTTTTATTGCCTTCTAAAAGTTCGACAAGTTCAGTGTAGTCGCTGTATAATTCGACGATCGTTTGATCTTTTTCGGACAATGCTTTGAATTTTTCCAAAGCAGCGGCATATTCGGTAAACGCGCCGCCGTGTATTTTGGTTTTATCGAATAACGCGATAACTTCCGCAGCCGCATCGGAGATAGTTAAATCTTGAGCGACAACCGCTTCGGTAAGACCGAGACCGGTTTCGTTAACGGTAGCGCCTACGCGATTCTTAAGGAAGCTCATTACGCTTTCAAGATAAACCGCAAAGTTAGTCTCTGTTTCTAATCCGTAATAAAGTTTATACGCTTTGGATCTGTAAAGGAAGTCCGCTTTATCGGGATGGTTGTTGAAGTTCCATGCAAGACCTACTTCGGTAAACGCTTCGTAACCGACTAAAACTTTGTTAACGGAAGCGGCAACCTTTTCGTCGACGACTCTTACACTGCCGTTAGCGATGTTAGCAGCCAAGGTAAGTACGGTGTCGATATATTCGAAATCTTTGTACATACCGCTTGACGCGCCCGCAAGAGTCATAAGGTTAGTCATGTATTCGGGAAGTTTGTAACCCGCTTCTTCCAAACGAGCCTTTAAGAAGAGAACGTGATAAGTAGGCAACCAGTTGTTATCGGAGCTAAGTTGCGTCGAAACAATTGCACCGTTTGTGTAATTACCGTCGTCGTTTTCGGGTTCACCTTCGAATCCCCATCTGGTACCTTTCTTAATCTTGTTAAGATAGAAAGCAATGTCGGCGAAAGCTTCTTCGCCGGTAAAGGTCTTTTGCGTCGCAGACGATCCTTCCGCTTTAGCGGTAATAGTGAAACCTTCGGCAAAATATTCGGTTGACTTATTCATAAGGTCAACATACATATTATAATCGTCGGTATTTACGTGATGTTTCCATCTTGCAATATCGTCTTCGGTCATTTTGTCGGCATACAGAGCGTAAAGCGCGGCGAAATCTTGAACGTCGTTCATTAAATAGCCGGCATCGTCTTCCTCGGTAGTCTTCCAACCGACGTAATCGTACGTAAGAAGCGAAGGAAGGGCGTTAAACGCATTTTTGTATTCCGTTGCTTCTTCGGAAAGAGGTGCGTTTTCGGCAAAAAGTTGCTGAGCCTTCTTCAACGGAGAGAAATCCAATACCGTATAGAATTTTTGTGCTAAGCTACTTGTTGCAACGGTGCCGTCGGTACCGAACATAGCGGCGACTTCCGCAATAAGATCTTCGTTTTCGAGAACGTTATCGGCGGTTAAATCTTTAAGAGAATCGATTTTAGCCTGTAATTCGGCCGCTTTTCCGCCAAGAGCGGTATCTGGAGCGTTGTCTTTATCATAACTGAAACTAAATACGTCGCATCCGTCGACTTTAGTGTATTCGGCGCAGGCATAAGTATTTAAGATAGCATAATCCAAAATGCCCGCTTCGTGGTCACCTGAAGCCATTACGATATTGTAATCGTTACCCTTCCATTCGGGGGTAATGATGTAACCGTAAATAGCGTCGGATATTTCGTCTTCCGAAGGTACGTGGGCGGTTGCTTTCGTAACTTTTAAGTTTTTGAATTCCGCTCCGTTGGTATAATCGGTACATGCGTTGTCGGGGGTTCTGACGTCGAGACCTGCAATAAATACGAAGGTATTCGCTACGTTCATGGGAACGCCGCCGAAATAGTTGGCGATAAGTTCGTCGTCAACGTCAACCGTGTAAGTTTGATCGAGTTTGCCGTCTGCAGTGTAGAAGTTGTAAACGCTTCTGTCGACATAGTATTCGGTTTCGTTGTCTTCGTCGTAAAGTTCAATGGTCTTAATGGAAGTTTCTAACTTCGGATATTCGGGAACCCAATATCCGCCTTCTTCGTTCCAATTAGAGATCATCAATGGTTTGTCCCCGATATTGTAAGTTACGTCGTTGAAACTGTCGTCGCGGGAAGAACCTTCGAACGGGAACCATGCGCCCGTTTGAACGTTACAAGCAATACCGGTAGCGATTACATAGTAATCTTCCCAAGCGTAATAACCGATAAAAGCGTAAGTATCGTCGGTACCTTCGAAGTTAGGCTTAATCTGAACGTTGCTTAAATCAAGTTCATATGAAAGACCGCTGATACCATCCAATCTTGCGGGTAAATAAAGAACCGCTGCGTCCATTGTGGAAGATAATTCCCACGACTGAGCGTATTTTTCGGTTTCTAATTCACCGTCGGGTTGTAAAATCGCATAACCGTTGTGGAATTGTTTAGATAAAGAACCCCTTGCGGTTACTTCGTGAGTGATAACCTTGTTGTTTTTCAAATAACCGGCGTACATCGCCTCGTCATAGCAGTCGTAGCCTTCGAGTTGAGTACCGTTGGCATAGAACCAGAATTGGTCGTCCGACGCTTCGGCAAAACCGTTACGGTTTTGGAAAACAACGGTGCCGTCTAATTCAACGTAGCTACCGTATTCTACGACGGAGTTGTCTTTACCGAAACTGTCGGTTGCAACTGCTGCGTTGATAGCCGCTGCTATCGTCTTATAGTCGCCTATAAGAGTGCCGTCTGCTTGATAAGCCGTATAGGCTTCAACACGTGTGTCTTCTCTCGTACGCGGTTCGGGTACGACTTTATTGTTGCCGCCGTTGTTCGAAGGGTTACCGGTACAAGCAACTAAAGAAAATACCATGCATACTGCCAAGATTAAGACAGAAATAACAGAAAACTTTCTTTTCATCTTTTCCTCCTATTAGAAAAAATAATGATTTTTTATATTTGACCTTTACGGTCATGATACCACTTTAAATAATACGCGCTTAAACACAGACTTTAAAACAGTATGCCTTGCATAACATATTATATTAATGCGACTTTAAAAATAGCATTCTTAATATTTTATGCAGTTAAGCGGTATTTGCGTTTGCGCTGCAAACGCAAAGGGGATATCCCCTTTTATGTATTTATGGTTAAAATTTTCAATAATTTTGCGGTAATGAAAATTATTTACAGTAATATTGTAACACAAATTTTGTATTTGTCAATAGTTTTTTGAAAATTTTTTTTATTTTTTTCTTCGCAACTTGAAAAAACGCCCCTGAAATCGGTTATATTTTTAAGTTTTGAAAATATTTTTCAATTTTTAAAACACACAAAATTTGTCAATATAAGGGCAATTTTGAAAATAATTTCTTTAAAAAAACATTTTTACGAAAAATTATTTCATCACTAAAAATTTTTTTTAATAATTTGGCGTAATATAAGAAAAAACCGCCTATAAAGACGGTTTTACGAATTTTTTAGTTGAAATTCCCTATTTAACTTAATTTTAAGATATAACGACGTCTTAAATGAGTTTACCGACAGTTGCGCCGCGACTACGATAAATGTTTGCGTCGAAACGGTCTTTATCCTTTCTGTGTAAGGCTTCGCACAGAGCGTCGATTACGTATAACTGAACGACTTTATTCGTCATAGTGCTTACTTCGCGGTAAAAATCGGGTTCGCCGGTCGATACGACTATATCGGAAAGTTTTGTAAGCGGAGATACTTCGTGCGCCGTTATAAGTACTATCTTCATTCCGTAATTTTTAGCGAACTTTGTCGCCTCAACGACGTCTTTGGTACTGCCCGATACACTGAAAACTATAAGAATATCTTCTTCGGACGAAGTAGAAGCAAGTACGTTTTGCATATGGGCGTCGGACTCGCAATTAGTGGGCATACCCATCGCCATTAATCGGTTGTGAAGTTCCAGCGCCGCTATATAGGAATTACCTACCCCGAAACAACTTATTCTTCTTGCGTTTATCATAAGTTCTGCAACATTAGATAACTTCTCGCATGAAAGGCTATTCATACAAATTGTTATGGCCGTTTCGTATGCTTTTAGTATATCGGAGCGAAAATCTTCGGTGCTGCGTTGCATTGCAAGGTCTTGCTGACTGAATTCACGTGCGATTTGAAGTTTAAAAACTTGATAACCGTCAAAGCCCAAAAGACGGCAGAAACGCAAAATCGTCGCTTCACCCGTACCCGTTGCTTTTGCAAATTCGGTAATGGTAAAGTACATAATCTGTTTATAATCTGCGTTTTCAAGATAATCTATCAACTTTTGTTGTGATTTGGTTATCTTAGCCTCTTTTGCTTTTGCTATTCTCGTTGCAATTGAGTCGTTCATAATACCTCGCGTAACTGATTTTCGATAATAAAAATTTCGGGCAGGCTTAGGTAACAAACGCTTAACCCGAAATTAATTCAATCGAAAATAATCTTTAGTTTGAAAAAATATGTTTATATTCTAATAAATTTTTTTCATTTTGTCAATGATACGCAGAAAAAAATTTACATATTTCAAATAATTTTCGGAAAGTTTTACCCGTAAAGACAAATTTTAACGACTATTAGGTTTTAAAAACCTTTAATATACCGATCGCCTCCGTCATTGCGTTTCCTTGCAAAACGTAACGCTTTACGCCGCGTTGAAGCGTGGTTTTTTCGGTAAAATCTTCGGGGGTTAAGTTGCTATTGCCGAAAACCCAAAACTTATAGCCGTCGGAAGGATTCTCTTCACAGACGTTAAATCTTTCTTGAAATTTGATTATTTTACTCGTTTCAGGCAAAATCGATTTCAACGAAGAAGATAACAGCCAAGTATGAATACGATACTCCGCCGCCGCGTATTCGGGATAATGCATCTCAAAAAAGGCTCGAGCCGAAATAAGTGAAAAATCAACCTTTTCGTCCGTCAAATCGCAGTCCGAAGGAACGTGCATATAAATAACGTTTTTACCGTCTTCGGTTACCGTCGTTTCGTATTCGAGTTCGCCGAGCCTAAAAAGCGAAAGAGATAATTCCCTACCCGTCCAAAAACTTCTGTCAAAACCAAAATAGCCTTTCTGTTTTTTAAACTCGCCCGTAAAGCGGGTAAAGCACTTCATCGTGTCTATAAACACTTTTTCGCTTATCCCCGCTTTCAGGTATTTTTCGTACGATATAAGTGCGGCTTTAAGCATTGCACACAACATCTTCAGTCCGTTTTCGTCGGGATATAATATCGTTTGCAATTCTTTTTCGGCGGACTCGTAAAAGTTCTTTTCGGTAAGCAACTTAATATTACGGCAGACTTCCGAATTCAAAGATATATCGGTATATTTTTTAATCTGTCCTCTATCGCTTTCGTCGAACTCTAAAATATTTAAAAGATAATCTAAATTCATAATTTACGGTTTAACCTTTACTGTCTTCAAATATTTTGAAAGGTCGTCGGTAGTCGTTCCGTCATCGATACAAAGCGTATACTCGGTTTCCTTGTCAATGTTCTTTATAAAGTCGACGTTTTCAAAATCGACGTCACCCACGCGGTTTTGCGGTTTCGCAACGGGGATAACGTAACCTTTACGTAAAAAGAATACGACTTGGTCGATTAAAACGCTTACGTAGTGATTGCCGTTTTTGCGTTGTTTGGTTTTTATACCGGCGTTCGTAAAACGCACTTCTAACATATCTTCGGGCAAATAAACGTATCTGCCGGGCGCATTCTGTTCGTACACGGGGCAAATCATTACTCCGCCGCCCATTATTAATTGGTCTTCGACCGACAAGGAACGTTTATCGTCGGGAAAAACAAAGGACATGGGCTTAAACAGCAAATCGTCTGACAAAGCGCATTTTACGAATTCGCTGTAAACGAAAGGTAATAAAGCGTATCTGACCTTCATAAGTTGACGGAATTTATCTATCGCCTTAAAGTTGTAAGGTTCTTGATAACGAGAGCCGTTTGTCGAATGATTACGATATAACGGAGTAAACACGGCGAGAGCCATCCAACGCAATAACAAGTCTTCGGTCGCGTGCGAAGCAAAACCGCCTATATCTGCGCCGGAATATAAAAATCCGCACATATTAAGCCCCGGCAACATCTGCAAGTTGAGCAATAAATGATGCCACGACGAACTGTTATCTCCCGTCCAAACGCCTCCGTAACGATGCATTCCTATGTAAGACGACCTTGAAAAAATCAAATGCCGCTTTTTCGGTTGGTATTTTTGAAGATATTTAGAAGAACATTCGGTAAGTTTATAGCCGTAAAGATTGTGCACTTTATCGTGTCTTACTTTTTCACCGTCGACGGTATGATAAAATTCTGTAAAATCTTCACGGTTATTCTTTAAAGACGATAATTTCCGATTAAAATAATTGAATTCGTCTATCGTCATTTCGGGATCTGCCTTTTTGAATTCGGCTAAAACGGCTTTCAAACGTTTTTTGCTGTAAAAAAGCGCAGGTTCGTTCATATCGTTCCAAAAGCCTTCTATCCCGTAGTCTAAATAAAATTTATACTTGGAACCGAACCATTCCGCGGCTTCGTCGTTTAAAACGTCGGGAAGAACGCTATCCCCCGGCCAAACGCCGACAACGTAAGGCTTACCCTTTTTATCGACACAAAAGGCTTGCTTTTCAACGCCTTCCGAGTAAATAGAATAATCGTCCTTAACCTTTATCGCGGCATCGACGATGGGTATAAGCCGTACGCCCTTAGAAAGCATTTCTTCGACGAAGTTTTTGAAATCGGGAAATCTTTCTTCGTTTATCGTAAAATCTTGGTAATCCTTCATATAATCTATATCCATATAGACCATATCGAGAGGTAATTCGGATCCTTCGTACTTAGCGACGACTTCACGGATTTCGTCGGCGGTTTTATAGCCCCAACGGCTTTGACCTATGCCGAAAGCCCATCTCGGCGGTATATAACTACGCCCGATAAGACTTCTGAATTCCTTTGAAACGGAAATCAAATCGTCGTTTTCGATAATGTACAAGTCTCCGTCGCCGTAACATTTTACAGTCATAAAATTAGTGTCGGTATAGCCGATATCGAAGACAACTTTTGCAGGAAAATCGAAAAAGGCACCCCACTTATTGACGGCGTTTACCGATATAAAATTGTGTGCGCAGTATAAGGACGTTCTCGTATCGGTGATAACGGGATCGTCTTCGTTGTCGCTCGTATATATCCATCCGCGTTTGTTAATTCCCCTAACTTGCTCGCCAAGTCCGTAAACTTTATCCAATTTTTTCAGTTGAACGGTAAAAACGTAAGCACCCGTTTGCTGTTCAACGGAAAAATAAAACGAGTTTAACGTTTCGACGTCGCTATAAGGTATTTGCTTAACGACTGCACCCGTTTGTATAGGCGTCCCGAAACGATATCTGTTAATCATTTTGTTTTACCCTCGCAGTTTTAATGATTTATAAAACTATATCTTTTTTTTCTCGTCGTAAAATTAATTTTGTCGCACGTTTAGACTTTATCAGTCGTTTACGTTGACGGAAGTCATTCTTCTCCATCTGTATTCGCACTGATCGAAGTCTTTTTCAAAATCTTTGCCGTGTCCCATAAAGCAAAGCAATTCTTCTTCGAGTTCGCCTATACGGTCGGTATATCCTTTCAAATAATCGTCCACCTTGTGTATCGCGGTTAAAATTCTTTGCTTTAACGCGCCGATTCTTATATCTTGAACGTCAAAACCGTTCGGGCGCGCTTCCTTTTCCCATTGTTCGCTAAACGCAAAGTAAAAATGCGTGACGTGCGTATACAAAATTTTCAATTCCATCAAAAGTGATTGCAATCTTTCCTTGTCGCCGTTTTTATAAGCCTCACGCAAATTTATGCCGATTTCGGCTTTTATTGACAAGACTTTGCAAAGTTTCTGCTGCGTTTTAAAAATATACGCCCATTTGCCCGCTTTCTCGACAACTTTGCCGAGTCTTTCGGCGTGTTCGGCGTAAAGTTCGTTTTGACCTTTTTCGATTATAGTATCGAGCGTCCCCAATAAAACGTCGTTGAATAACAAATATTTTGCAGCGCTTGTTTTTTCGTTGATATCGTCGTTTTTCGTAACGCGATTGGCAAGGTCGAGCGTTAAAAAGTCGTCGAGTTCCATACCCGAAAAACTCTTAAAGGCTTTCTTAAAAGGATCGTTTACTTCGTAGCCGTGATAATTTATATAACCTTGGTAAAAAATGGCGGGTAAAACCGCAAAACAAGAAGTTTCCGCGCCGTTATCGCCCCAACCCGTTACGATATAATGGTCGACGTTGTTTTTTACACACGCTTTGGTGGATTCTTCCATCGCCTTTAAGGAATAACGGTTATCAGGGGCAAATCCGAGCCATTTCCAAGCGCCGCCCGCAAAAATCAATTCGTTATCGAAATTGCGGTGTTGCTTCATCGCAACGTCGTATTTTTCTTCGGATAAATCCCAATAGTTCCAATATACCAAACTAACGTTTTCGGGTACGATGCCTTTATATGTAACTTCGCCCGAGTTGCAATGTTCGCCCGATACGAAGAAGAAAAACATATCCGACCACATCATAGGCTTAAAACCGTATTTTTCGCAAATTTCGTTTACCTTTTTAAGATGCTTTTTCATTATGTCGAAACGCTTTTCGAAACCGTGTTTTTCAAGGTATCTGCCGCGACCGAGCATATAAGCTTCGTCCATACCGATATTTATACGGCGCGAAGTAAAACAGTTTGCGCATGTGGAAATAAGGCTTTCGATAAACTTGTAAGTTTCCTCTTCGCCGACAAGCAAAATGTCGTTACAGTCGAATAAACGATCCATCGCCGGATAACGCGTTACCGTGTTAAAATGCGCCAACGTTTGAATGCAAGGGATAAGTTCCAATCCTAAAGTTTGAGCGTATTCGTCGATTTCCTTTAAATCTTCTTTGGTGTAACCGTTACGTAAATACCCGAAGTAAGGATAATCGTCGACCTTATATGTATCTTCCGTATATAACATTATGCTCGTATAGCCGCAAACGGCAAGTTGAGAGATTACATCTTTAACCGTTTCGACCTTATATACGGCATTACGCGAACAGTCCAACATATAAGTCAAATCTTTAAACTTAGGTTTATAAACGAACTTATTACCCCCGACGGGAGGCTTATCCGCATAAAAATCGGAAAACTGCTTTAATGCCCAAAATACTTGACTTTTTTTAGTCACGGTGATTTGAAGCGAAGGTTTATTATTATATTGTCCTACTTGATAATTAAGTTTACCGTCTTTATATTCGAGCGTTCCGTCGTTATAAATAAACTTTACGCCGCCGCCCTCAACGTCCGAAAATTCAACGTAAGTATCCAATCCGTCATCGCAAACGGCAAAACCGTAATTACCTATAAGTTTACAAAACGCGCCCGAAAGGGTTTTATCTTTTAAATTAAATTTCATAATTTCCTTTTTTTTATTTTAATATTTTTCTATAAGCGAGCCTATCGCACCCGCATTATTTCCGTATTTTGCAATTTCTACGTCGCTATGGTCGGATATAAAACTCATTAAAGTTTCGCCGTCGTTTGCAAGTCCGCCGCCCAAAATGATTACTTCGGGCGAAATAAACGTTCTTATATTGTCGAGAAAAACGTTCAAATAAAAGGAAAACTCGCCAAATATCTCCTTAGCCGACCTATCGCCTTTTTTATATAGTTCGACAAGTTCCTTTACGCCTAAGATTTCCTTATAATTTTTCGCCGCTTTTTTCTTTAACGCCGTACACGAAAGATAGACTTCGGCACAACCTTGTTTACCGCAGTTACAACTTAAACCGTTTGGTACCAAAACAGAATGACCGAGTCTTCCGCCGTCGTAATTTTTACCGCGCACGATTTTACCGCCGCTTAATACGGCACCGCCTATTCCCGTGCCGAAAGTTACCATAACGGCACTTTTTACCGAAGGATAGTTGCAAAGTTCTGCCTTCAAGGCGCAAACCGCGTCGTTATCGACAAGACACGGCAAAGAATATCTGCATTCAACCGCTTTTTTTACGTTAAACCCCGTCCACCCTTTAAGATTATCGGTGGCGTAAACGCACGTGCCGCTAAAAGGATCGATATTCCCTGCCGACGATACGCCGATAAGGGTTACTTCATCGCAAATTAACTTATCTATAACGCCGAAAGCGCTGCCGATTATGGCTTCTCGTCCTTCTCCGCCGCGCGTCGGTAACGAGTATTCCTTTATAATTTCATTATCATTAAGCAGTATTCCTTTTACGGAAGTTCCGCCTATATCTATTCCTATTTTCATAATCGTGTTTTAAAATCGGTTTCAAGTCTTAGGTAACATTCGAACATACGCCGCCAAGGCATCGAAACTTTTACGTCTTTAACGTGCTTTGCAAGTTCGCCGTAATTATCCGACATAAATTTGATTAAATTATTCTTGACGGAAAGGGCTACTTGCCCGTCTGTACCGTCGGCTTTGCGATCTTTCAAACCAAGCGACGGCAAAAGGTTATCGGTAACGTACTGTCTTACGTATCCCATATATCCGAGGTCTTCGTAGTATCTATGTAGCAAAAAGTCGTTTACGCCGTTCCTATCTTTGCCGATAAGATATAATACGGCTTGACAAATACAAGTTCCCAACGTATTGGAAGAAGTATTCCACCCCGCGCATGCGTGGATTTTTAACAATAAGTCTTCGGAATACAACATATCAACAAGTTCGCGGTCGGCGCCGTTACAAGTAGCGACGTCGCCTATGGCAACGACTTTTTCTGCGGCGAGCGCGTATTTCGCAAAGCCTATAAGTTCGGCAATATTACGTTCTATATCGTAAGCGACGTTATATTGACTTTGCCATTTATGATACATACCGGAACCCATATTTACAAGCAAAACGATATCGGCTTCGCTTAATGAATAAACCCGTATTCCCCCTACTCCGAGAACGTGGTACTTTATAGTTTCGTCAAGCGCGCGGTCTTCGAACCACGGGACGACCGTATTAGCCTTGCAAGAAGCGTAATGAACGTAAATTTTTGGTTTTATCGAGTTTAATTCGGCAACGGCTCTTGCTAAAAGGGTAAGCCCCGTATCGTCTGCCGACGGATACATCGCAGTCTTTAAATGTAAAAGATTAGCCTTTAAATATTCCCTTACTTTTATTTGGTCGAGCGCCGTAAATCCGTATTCGGCGGCATCGTCTTGCGGAACGATAAAATAATCGCAAACGCCGTTTTTTACGTATTCGAGATTGTGCATTAAAACTTGCAAGTTTTTAGCCCTTCTTTCGGTAAAATCGGCAAGGTATTCGGGTTTTATAAACTGTTTTACGCGCTCAAAATCTTTTTCGTCCGCTTCGGTAAGTTTGTCGAGAGATTGAAGATGACTGTATCTTCCGTAAAGGAAAAGTTCTTCGCCGCATTCGTCGTAATAATCCGGTTCTTCGTCGGAAAGAGAATATGACGGACAACGCATGATAAGTTGAAACAAGTAAAGTTTCATCTTGGGATTGATTTTTTTTAACGTTTCGACGGTTTTCGCCCTTTCGACAAGAGTTTCAACGCTTAAACGATGTAATCTTGACGGAACTATTCCTCCGTATATAAGCGTATCTAACGACAAAACGCAAGCGTCGGCACCCTCAACGTTTTCGATAAGCCAATCGCGTATTTTGTCGGTGTCGCCGGCGATCTTTTTATCCCCCATTACGGATTTCGGGGGAAGACAAAGTTCGTAATCCGCCTTTGGCATAATAGACGGATAATAGTAGTTGCAAGGTCTTTCGTCAAGCGGAAGCATTACAATTTTTTTCATTTTAAGCACCAAGTTATAAGTTCTTTAAAATCTTTTCGTAAAAATCGGCTATTTTTACCATTCCGAGGTCGGTCGGATGTACTCCGTCGACGGTGTACTCGGAAAAATCTTTGCCGAAAACGCGCGATTGATCGTAAAACCGCACGTCGTAGCCTTTTTCAGTGTATTTTTTAGCAACCGAACGCATAAAGCCTATATAAAATTTATTAAGGCTTACGCGGTCGGGATCGTATAAATCGAGCGAAAACGGCATACGCGACAACAAAATTACGGGTGTTTTAGGACGTACCGATAAAAATCTGTCTAAAAACTCCTTCAAATTGTCGTAAAGTTTTTTGTCTACGCCGGCGTTAGGCTCGGTATCGAGCATCAAAAGGTCGAAAGGTATCTTTTTAAGTACGTCGGCAATCACGGGCTCGTTTAACGCCGAGCCCGAAAAACCGTAATTTAAAAATTCGCAATCTAAACGTCTTGAAAGTATATTGGTATACGCCATACCCGTATGGGACGCGCAACAACCTTGTGTAATGCTCGTTCCGTAAACGGCTATAACCTTATCGTTAGCGAAACGGTCGGGCTTTACGAAAGCGCCTTTATTTACGCCGATTTCAAGTTGTAAAACACCGGAGTACAACGGTAGGTTTAAAACACACCTGCGCATTTTTTTACAGAGTTTTCTAAAATCGCCTAAACGTTCGCAGCAGTCGGGACTGTCGAATTTACAACGCGCGACTCCGTGAAAAACATAATCCGTTTTCCCCTCGTCGGCTACGTATAAATCAACGCAACACTGTCCGATTGCGGTCATATTGGTCATATTAAACTTTTCGTTAAGTTTTACTTTAACGAAAATATCTTCGGCATCGGTTAAAAACTTTATCTGAATACCGCTCGAATGGCAAGAAAGCCAACTAACAGCCTCGCTCGTTTGCGAAATAAGCGCGCGTTGACTTTCGTCGAATCTAAAATAGCCCTCGTTATCTTCGGCACGAGTGCCGAAAACCGAAAATCTTGTTTTGTCCTTAGCGTTAAAATATTCAAGGTCGGGGGGTTCTTGAAATTTTGACGACATATTCTCGTCAAAATCGTAAATCGTTCTTTTCATAACTTAATTTTACCATTATTTTACGCTTTGTCAACCGTTTAAACAATCATTAAGCGCGGTCGTTAAAATTAAAGCAAATTTCAACTTTTTTTATTGTTTTATAGCAGCCGCTTATTATTTTTCGACGACCAAAACGGTATTCATTACCTTTCTTGAAGAATCGAGTTCGAAGCTTCCCGTGTCGCTGGAACGAACTACGACGGTTTTTTGAGTGCCTTTGTTTACGGTAAGTTGAGTAGAACCGCCGCCGTCGAAGTTAGCGCCGTCAACTATCCCGTAATACGTCATAAAGTCGGCAAGTTCGGGTAAATTCATACCATGCGTATCGCCCGTTTTTGCTTTTTTGCCGTAATAAAGCGATTCTACCGCGAAAATAACGACGGTACCGTCTTTCTTAACGCCCACGGCGCTCCTCGGAACGTCCGAAGACTGAGCACCGTTAGTGTTTTCCACGGAAACGGTTTTGGCAACGGCGCTGTTTTCAACGAGCGATTGACGACAACCGAGTATTGTCGTGTATCCGTTCCACTTTCCGTCGGGAGAGCTTACTTTGCAACTTAAGTATTTTCTGTCGATATCGGAAAATTCCGTCGCGGCGGAACTCTTTTTACCTACGAACAGATAAGCGTAATTTCCTTCGGACGTAAATCGGGTGTCGACACTGCATTCGATAGTTTGCATTACGCGCATACGTTTTAAACCGTTGGCAACGGAAACTTTAAGCGCATAATCGCCGGCTTTACAAGTTCTTGCGGTTTTTGAAGTATTTAAAACGATTCCGTTTTGTATCGAATCGCTTTCGGTAGTAACGTCATATGCGTTTTCGGAATTTTCAAGCGCTATTTTTTGAGTTAACTTTGCTTGGACCAAAGCCTTTTTTACCTCTGCGGAAGTAACGTCGCCCGTATACGATATAACGGGCGCGACTTGCGCTTTTTCGCCGTTTATGCCGAAAAGCATAGGTGCGGAAGCAGGTACGTCCGCAGATAAGTTCAAATAATCGTAAGAGCCGTTGTCATTATGCATATTCTTTACGACAATGCCGTCTTTAACGAAAGCGTTCACCGGCTGACTGCCGAAAAAGTCGGCGTTTAAATAGGCGTAAACGGTTTTACCCGTTGCCGACTCGTAAGCGGTTGCTTGGCTTGATGGAAGCGCGGTTTGCATTTTAGATAACTCGGTAGTGTTATCCTTTGTACCCGCTGCGATAGTTACCTTTTTAAGGTCGACTTCAAGAGTGTAAACAACCACCGCAGTGCCGTTAGATTTAGTCAAGGTGTTTTTAACCATTACTAAACCGTCTGAAATTTCGGTTACGTCATAGGTTACGCTGTTTTTGTCGAATTTTGTCGGCGCGTAATCTTTTCTGTAATCAACTGTAAATACTGCCGGCGGTTCGGTATTGCCTTGACCTTCGCCCGTTGACGAAGGTGCGGAAGATCCGCCTTGGGTACCGCTTTGGCTACCGCTACCCGTACCGCTCGATATATCGCAAGCGGAAAACATGCACATAAGCGCAAATATCACAAGCAGCATTGTCGACAAGATTGGTTTGAATTTTTTCATAATAAACTCCTTTACCATATTATTTGTTTAAAATTTTATCGGCGAAGTTCGCCGTAATTTTCGTTACAAGATTTTTCGCTCGTTAAGTTTTTTAAGTAAAAATTACCTAACGACTTAAAAAATATCTGTTTTGCGAACAAAAATCATTGCTTTACAAAATTCATTGTGCTAAAATGTCATTAAAGCGTAACGTTTTAACGACTTTTACACTAAAATTTTTATCTACGGTGAAAAATGAATACTTTAAAGATTGAACTCAAAAATTTGTACAACGTCAAGGGCGGAACTTTATCCGCCATCTATATGGATACCCCTTGGGACGATCTTAAAATCCCCTTTTCGCGCCCCGCACTCGTCGTCGTACCCGGCGGAGGATACGGAATGGTTTCCCGCCGCGAAGCCGAACCCGTTGCAACCTACTTTTTGCATAAAGGTTTTCAAGTTTTCGTACTCGATTATCTTTGCGCGCCCGACGGCGTCAGTTACCCTGAGCAACTTTACGAACTTGCTTCGGCAATGGATTACGTCAAGAAGAACGCAGATAAGTTTTACGTTAACCCCGACAAAATCTTTTGCATAGGTTTTTCGGCAGGCGGTCACCTTGTCGGGAATTTATCCGTCGAATACGAAATGGCTAACGCAGTTTTGAATGTAGACTGCAAACCCGCAGCCGTCGGACTTTGTTACCCCGTGATATCTTCTAAAGAGTTCACGCACGGAGGCTCTTTTAAAAACCTTTTACAAGGCTACGAGGGCGACGAATACGCCGTGTTGCGCGAAAAACTGAGTTTGGAAACGCGCGTAACGCCGCTTACACCGCCAGCGTTTATTTGGACGACTGCCGCAGATGACTGCGTGCCTTGCAAAAATTCGCTGGTTTACGCGACCGCACTTGCCGAAAACAACGTTAAATTCGAACTTCACGTTTACCCCGACGGACATCACGGGCTTTCTACTTGTCAAGAAGAAATCAACGCGCCCGCTTCCTTTTTAAAGAAGAATTCCGAGTGGCTGTCCGATTGCGAAGAATTCTTTAAATCGATATAATCGATCATCTATGTAGATTTGCTTCTCACAAAACCAAACATTATCGCTATAAACTTCCGCAGCCGTAACATGCGCGGAAGTTTTTTTGCGTTTTAAAAAAGTATTTCTTTAAAAAATTTATTTTCCCGAAAGAATCTTATCGGTTATGAGTTCGTAAGCGACTTGATTCGGATGAAGTTCGTCGTTTGTAAACCATACGCGTGTGTATTGCTGTAATTTTTCGTTATACGGGATTGCGGAATATATGTCCACGTAACAAGCGGCGTAACTTTCAGCGCATACCTTTATTGCGGCGTTGACTTGTTTAATGCCCTCGTTGTTGTGTCCGTTTGAGACGTTGCCCGAATAGCCGTAAGTCGATTGACAAGGTATATTGCTTAAACAAATCAAACCTGCCGACGGATTAGTTTCGCGTATCGTCTTTAAAATATAATTGTAAAAGCCGTAGAAAGTACTTCTCGGCGTGCCCGTAACGTCGTTCGCAAAAGCGTCGCTGCCCGCTAAATCGTCTTTTTCGCCGAGCGTTAAAACGGAATCGCGTTTATTGATTTCGTAACTGTCGTTAGTGCCGCCCATTACGAAAACGTAATCCGACAATTTGATTTTTGATAAGTTTTGCGATATTTGCGTAGGAATCGATATGGACTTGTTTGCGTATGCGGCGTTGTAGTGAGAACATAACGCGCCGGCAACCGCGGGATTATAATACGCTTCAAATCGACAAACGTCGTCGAGCATATTCACGTAATTTTTGGTTATGCCGTTTACCGTTACGACTTTGCCCTGTTCCTTTATGTATTTGCCCGTTTTATCTATTTTCCACCAAGTATTGGTCGCCCACCAAACGGCTTTTTGGTCGGTTATCGAATCGCCTAAAAATGTTACCGTTTTGCCGTAAAGTCTACCGACGTCGACGGTCATAAGGCTGTTGCCGTATTTTTCTTTATTAACGACGTGTATGTTTACGATTTCTTCTTCATCGTCGCTTTTTATATTGATAACGTCGGTCGTAATGTCGGTAGGTTCGCAATCTTTGGGCGTGATTACGCCGCTTGCGATAGCAAAATTATCCCCGTCGTAGTTAAAGTTTCGGAAAGATTCTTCACTTTCGCCTACGGAAATTTTATAAGTCGAAAGGTCTTTCCCTTCGTATTCCAATTGTTTTAAAAGGTTGTAAGTTTCGAAGCGAGTAAGATATATATCTCTTTCAGGCGTTATCGGTTCGACTTGTTCTCCGTCGTTGTTACCCGTAGACGTTTGACTACTACCGCTGCCCGTTACGGTGCAACCGCAAAGCAACGTGCAGACGAGAAGCAAAATAATTACGGCTTCAGTAAAAATTTTTTTCATAAATTTTCCACCTTAATGTTTAATGTGAAGACTACCTTCATTTTTAGAATACCACGCTTTTAACCATTTGTCAATAGGTTTTTGAAAAATTTTTTCACATTTTTTGCAAATACTTAATTACCGCGACTTAAAAGTCCGTGTGTTTTGAAGATTTTTGTCAAAAATACATGGTAAAATGTTTCCTCGATACAACGATATTCGAAAAGCGATTAAAAATTTACTAAATGAAGTTAACCACTGTAAAACAACTAAGCATAGTATAAAAAAACGGGGCAAAAAGCCCCGTAATTTCGTTGTTTAAAGAAAAATTTGCATAATTCCGAGTTCATTTAAGAATTATTTTTGCGTAAACGGGATTATGGTCGGAATACAAAAAGCCTTCTTCTAAAACGTTAGATTCGGTTACCGTAACGTTATCCGACACGATAAATCCGTCGATAGTTAATACGAATTGATTTTCGTTATACGCCCCGTCCGCATTACGGCAAGTGGGAATAGGATTTTCTTCGTCGAAAGGTTTTTCCAAATTTAATCCCGTGTTATCAAGATACTGTTCTTTCACAGGTTGCGCCCAAGTGTAATCTTCACCGCTAACGCCGAAAACTTCACTGCTGTTGCCCAATAAATCCTTGTTAAAATCACCGCCGCAAATTACATAGTTTCCTTTATCGTACTCGGACTTCATATCGGCAACCAACATTTCAAACTGCTCGTCGGCGATTTTACCGTCGGAAGTATAAGCGGAAAGATGAATCGCATAAAGCACAAGTTCTTTTCCGTTTTCGGTAGGAGCCCTCGATACACTGTAGCAACGGTCTAAGTCGAAATACTTGGAAAAACCCTTTTCCACCGGGAAACTTCTTCTTAAAGACGACGTTATTTGAAATTTAGTCAAAGTTAAAATTCCCGATTTAGACGCACCGAGCGGGCTTGAAAAAGGATAGAAAAGATAAGGACTGTCATAGTTTATCGCATACACGCTTGTGTAACCCGCGAAAGCATTTTTGTAAAGTTCGTATTCGTTGATTTTATAGCTTCTGTTAGCCTTTTCGTCGACTTCCTGAATGAAAATTATATCGGGGTTAAATTCGGAAAGTTGGTCTATAGTACCGTTAACGGCATATTTTACCGAATCTTTCGATTTAGCGCGTCCTTCCGTTCCGCCGTCCATAAAGAACCCGAAGTCCGGTAAATATGCGCCGAAACCGACGTTGTAGGAGGCAACTTTATACTCTACACCGATTTTTGCTTTTTCCGTTTGAGAGTTTACAACCGACAAGTTAAGGTTGTCGTCTATTCTGCCATAACTTAATAAATAATACGCGGCGTAACCGCCGACAAGTATAATTAAGGCGATTACTACCACAATAACTATTTTTAATACTTTCTTAATTATTGACATTTTTTGATACCGTTTTTTGCTAAAATTCACATTACGCTTTACTACGTTGCAATATGCTTACAAGAAAATTACGAAAATGATTTTTTATATTCTCGATATAATCGTTACAGCCTAAATATTATGACAAAAAGTAGCGATAACGGGCTTATAGCCACACTTTTTTAAAAATTAAGACCGAAACGAATAAACGAATCGGTCTTAAGTATTTGTAAATTAGTCTTCGACTTTAGCCAAAAGTTTAAGGTCGATGCCCTTTTCGCCGATCTTGATGATTTCGACGTTGACTTTGTCTCCTACCGATAAAACGTCCTCAACCGAGTTAACCTTTCTTTCGGTACCGAGTTTGGAAATGTGAATCATACCGTCGTGACCGGGGGTGAGTTCGCAGAAAGCGCCGATCTTGGGAAGAATACGAGCGACTGTAGTCGAGAACATATCGCCTACTTCCAAGTCTTTAGCGATGCTCATAATAATATCTTTAGCGCGTTCTGCCGGTTCGATGGTTTCGCCGTAAGAAGCGATAAATACGTTTCCGTCGTCGGTAATGTCTATCTTAGCACCGGTTTCTGCGATGATCTTGTTGATGGTCTTTCCGCCGCTGCCGATAACGTCTTTAATCTTTTCGGGATTAATCGTGAAGGTCAAAATCTTAGGCGCGTACTTGGACAACGCTTTGGAAGGAGCAGGAATACATTCGAGCATTTTGTTCAAAATGAAATGTCTGCCTTCGTTTGCTTGCTTAATGGCTTGACGTAAAATAGTTTCGTCGATACCTTTAATCTTAATATCCATTTGGATTGCGGTGATACCCTTGGTGGTACCGGCAACCTTGAAGTCCATATCGCCGAGGAAGTCTTCTAAGCCTTGAATATCGCTCA